>JACQZH010000014.1:0-2500 GCA_016213925.1 Candidatus Omnitrophota bacterium
CGAAAGCTAGGGGAGCAAACAGAATTAGATACTCTGGTAGTCCTAGCTGTAAACGATGGGCACTAGGTGTCGGGACGCAAGTCTCGGTGCCGAAGTTAACACATTAAGTGCCCCACCTGGGGAGTACGACCGCAAGGTTGAAACTCAAAGGAATTGACGGGGGCCCGCACAAGAGGTGGTGCATGTGGTTTAATTCGACGCTACGCGAAGAACCTTACCAAGGCTTGACATGTAGGAAGTACGAACCTGAAAGGGGGAGGACCTGTCAAATCAGGAACCTGCACAGGTGTTGCATGGCTGTCGTCAGCTCGTGCCGTGAGGTGTTGGGTTAAGTCCCGCAACGAGCGCAACCCCTATCCTTAGTTGCTAAGTATAGTAACGCAAGTTACTGTGCAGCACTCTAGGGAGACTGCCAGTGATAAACTGGAGGAAGGTGGGGATGACGTCAAGTCAGTACGGCCCTTATGCCTTGGGCTACACACGTGCAACAATGGCCAGTACAAAGGGCTATGCAAAACCGAGAGGTGGAGCGAATCCCAAAAAACTGGTCTCAGTTCGGATTGAAGGCTGCAATTCGCCTTCATGAAGTCGGAATCTCTAGTAATGGCGGATCAGCTATGCCGCCGTGAATACGTTCCCGGGCCTTGTACACACCGCCCGTCAAGCGATGGAAGCCAGGGGTACCCGAAGTCCCGTTAAGGGCCGAAGGTAAAACTGGTGACTGGCGCTAAGTCGTAACAAGGTAGCCGTATTGGAAAATGCGGCTGGATCACCTCCTTTCTAATTTATCCTTAATTAATTAAGGATTGATAGAAAAAAATCTACAGTCAGCGGTGACTGTAGCAGCTTGGCTAATTTTTTTTACGGAAGCATTGAATAAAACTAAATTTTAGCAATGGGCTTCCTCAAAAACAGTTGTAAGTCATAAGTAGTAAGTGTTAAGTAGTAAGAATAGTTTCTTCTTAAGACTTACAGCTTAAAACTTTAAACTGTAATTTTGGGCCCATAGCTCAGATGGTAGAGCACTGTGCTGATAACGCAGGGGTGACTGGTTCGATCCCAGTTGGGCCCACCAATTCAGCAAATAGCAACTAGCGGATGGCAAATTGAAAAATTAAGAAATTAAGTGGTTCTATTTGCAAAAAGCTTATTGCCATTAGCCAAAAATGGGGATGTAGCTCAGCTGGGAGAGCATCTGCTTTGCAAGCAGAGGGTCGCCGGTTCGAGCCCGGCCATCTCCACCATTGAATGAATTTTTTAAAGAGAATATTTATTATTGTAACCTGCGAGGGGATATGTTTAGCAAATTTAAAATTATTATTATAATGAGTTTTTTATTAGCCTCATGTTTATGCAGTATTTCGCTAGCTGATGAGGTTAACACGCTGGTGAGTATTGGTGCGGATTATTGGATGCCCACTCTTGATGCAAAAATAAAGAGCTCTGAATTAAGCGTAATTGGAACACAGATTGATATTATTGATGATTTAGGACTAGATGATTCAGAAGGAATTGTTAACATAAAAGGTTCCATTGATATGCCTTTGCTTCCTGAACTTTATGTCTCATATTTTGCTATCGATGGCAGTGGATCTAAAAATATTACCAATACCTTGACATATAAAGGACAGACATATAGCGCGACAAATAATATTAGTTCTAAATATGATGTTACGCAGTTTGAAGGCCTTTTAATTTTTCATTTAATAAACACCGATATATTTAGAGTTGGGCCGCTTGTCGGGGCAAAATATTTTGAAGTGGAAACAGAATTAAAAGATAATACTACTGGCATTATAAAAACAGAAAGTGTTGACGGGCCAGTTCCGGTGATTGGAATTTCTGCCGCAGTTAAATTTGCCGAAAAGTTTAAGTTGGAATGTTTGGCACGCGGTCTTTCAATTGAAATTGACAATGTAGATGCCGCTATGTTTGATGTTGACCTTGGGTTGCATTGTGATTTTAATAGATTTTTGAGAGTTTCTACTGGATACCGTTATTTTGCAATTGATGCTGAAGATTCCAGCAATAATGATTCCGTTGATATAAAATTTACCGGTCCTTACATAGGGATTACCGGTAGTTTTTAGGTAAACAGTACGGGGTAAGTAATAAGAATTAGGCAGCAGAGGAAATCTTGGCCGATTTCAAGCTTAAATTATTATACTTACAACAGAGTACTGATAAAATGTTCTTTGATAATTCTATAGCCGAGAGAAACAGCGAGTTTTTGTGATCAAGCTAATAAGGGCTTACGATGAATGGCTTGGCACGGATAGGCGATGAAGGACGTGGTAAGCTGCGATAAGCTGCGGTGAGTCGCAAACAGACTTTGACCCGCAGATGTCCGAATGGGGGAACCCGTCACGTGTTATGACGTGATACTCTGATGTGAATACATAGCATCAGTAGAGCTAACCAGGAGAATTGAAACATCTTAGTAACCTGAGGAAAAGAAAGCAATTGCGATTCCCTAAGTAGCGGCGAGCGAACGGGGAAC
>JACQZH010000014.1:5000-18331 GCA_016213925.1 Candidatus Omnitrophota bacterium
AAGGTTGATAGGCTCTAAGTGTAAGCATAGTAATGTGTTTAGCTGAAGAGTACTAATCTGCCGTGCGGCTTGATCACTTGGTATTATAATAATTAATACGCTGTGATCTCGGCTATAGAATTATTAATTTAGATTTGGAAAATTTTCCAGTGGCCATGCTAAAGGGGAAACACCCGTTCCCATTCCGAATACGGAAGTTAAGCCCTTTGAGGCCGATGGTACTGCTCAAGTAATTGTGTGGGAGAGTAGGAAGCTGCTGGATTAATATTTAGCCCTGTTGGTGGTAATGCCAACAGGGCTTTTTTTTTAGACAGGTGCATCGGCTGAAAAACAGCCGAAGTAGGAATCCCCTACTGGGACTCCAGCTCGAATATTTGTTGGTTGGTAATATCAATGAGGCTTTCTTTTTTTAAGACAGGTATTATAGCTGAGATATAAATCCTGTATCGCTGAAAATTGGAAGTTTTTAATTAGTAAGTATACTTCATAGTCGGATAACGGTTTATTAAAAATATTGACATCTCCTAACATTTGACATAAAGTATTAATAAATGTTTTGAATTAATTAAAAAAGGGGGGGGCTATGAAGTGTCCTGTATGTAAAGCTGAACTGAAAAAAGTAAAACGCGGTGATGTTGTAATTGATTCCTGCGATTTATGTTATGGGATATGGCTTGATAGAGGAGAATTAGAAAAAGTTGCATCATATACTGACGAAACTTTGAAAAAGACAGTAAATAGAATCAAAAGTATTTTAAATTCAGAAAATGCGGTAGTTGAAGAAAAAAGTTATAGTTGTCCTCTTTGCGGGGAAGAAATGCAGAAAATTAGGTTTTCGGCTGAAGAAGAAGTTTTGGCAGATAAATGTGCTGCCTGCGAAGGTATCTGGTTTGATTCCGGAGAAATGATTATGGTTACAGATGCGGTTGAGGAAGATAAAAATAAAGATAATGAGTCAGCGTGTGTAGCTAAAAGGAAAGTTTCTTTGGTGCCAAGTATATTGGGTTTGGCTATAATTATTGGCATACTTATTTTGATTTGTTATATGATTGTTATGTTTTTCAAATAATATAGTTAAAGGGGGTCTAATGCTAAAAAAGATATTTCTTGTTTTTGTTTTGGGAATAGTAGTACTTAATAGCGCATATCTGTGTGCAGATGAGTTAAAAGAAATTGAATTAAATGACGGTAATGTTATATACGGGCAAATAAAGTCATTGAATAATGGAGTTTATTCTGTTTATTCGGATACTCTGGGTAATCTTCAAATAGATAGCTCGAAAATTAAAGTAATACGTTCAAATCCGAGAAAAGTTAGTTCCGGTTCAGAAACAATGTCACAATCATCAGTAAACGCCGGAATAGAGGCTATAAAACGTGCGTTACAGAGTAATGCTTCTAGCATGGATACGGTTGACTCATTAAAGAATGATGAGGATTTTATGGCAGTTTTAGAAGATCCGGTAATCATGAGTGCGGTAGAAAAAGGTGATGTTAATATATTAATGCATAACGAGAAATTCTTGAAGTTGTTGGATAATTCAAGTGTTAAAAAGATTGAAAGGGATTTGGACTAAGATTTTTCAAGGAGAAATGCGCGTATGAGTATAGTGGTTTTAGGCACTGTTGCGTTTGATTCTGTTAAAACACCGAGCGGGGTTAAAGAAAACCTGCTTGGCGGATCAGCTGCTCATTTTTCGGCTTCAGCAAGTTTTTTTACTGAAGTTAATCTGGCTGCGGTAGTTGGCGAGGATTTTCCGCAAAAGCATATAGATTTTTTTAAAAGCAAAAAAATAATTTTAAGCGCTTTAACTAGGGAAAAAGGCTGTACGTTCCGCTGGCAAGGCGAGTATAAGAAGAATGATATGAATTCTGCCTGTACGCTGCATACTGAATTGGGAGTGATTACTAAATGCCTGCCCAGGCTTGAAAATGCGCAAAAAAATATAAAAAATGTTTTTCTTGCGAATTATGATCCGGATCTGCAGATGGGGTTTTTAAAAACAATGAAAAATCCGCAATTTGTGGGCATGGATACTATGAATTTATGGATACATAATAAGAGAAAGCCGTTGGCTGGAGTGCTGAAAAAAGCGGATCTTTTATTTACCAATGATACTGAAGCACGCGACTTGTCTGGTGAAAATAATATTATAAGTGCGGCAAAATGCCTTTGTTCGTCCGGGCCGAAAATGGTTATTATAAAAAAAGGAGAGCATGGCGCATTCTTTTATTCAAAGAACTTTAGTTTTATCTTGCCGGCTTTTCCGGTTGAAAATGTTATTGATCCTACAGGCGCTGGTGATACATTTGCCGGCGGTGTAATGGGATTTATTTCTAAATGCAGTAAGATAACTCAAGAAAACATGAAAAAAGCGCTTGCTTACGGAACTATAATTTCGAGTTTTAATGTGGAAGGTTTTGGGTTAGAAGTAACCGGCGCTTTAAAATTTAAAGATGTGGAAAAAAGATTGAAAATTTACAAAAACTTTTTTATTTTTTAATTATGTAAATTAGAAAGGAGTGAACATGTCTAAAGCAAGGGCAGGTAAGGAAATTCATGCTATAGCCGATAATAAAATCGGAACTCTTTCAGATATAAGCCAGTGGTTAGCTGATAAAGGTATTAATATCGAGGCTGTCTGTGCGTATGTAGATAATTCTAAAGCGCATTTTCTTTTTAAAACGTCAGATAACCGCAAAGCAATGGAAATATTGAAAGCAAAAGAAATGGTAGTTACCGAAGAAGAAGTTGTCGTGCTTGAGATGCATGACAGGGTGGGCATGATAAAAGATATTGCAAAAAAACTAAAAAATGCTGATATTGATATAAAATATCTTTACGGTACAGCGCCAGGGACTGCTAATGCTCAAAGTGTGGTAATTTTTGTCGCTGATGATAACAAAAAAGCTATAAATGTGATAAATGGATAAATTAGCTCATGAGTTCATAGCTCATAAGCTCATAGATATATCCTTGACTTTTTATTCTTTCAGTGGTATAGTAAAAAAATCTTCGGGAAAGGGTGAAATTCCCAACTGGCAGTAATATCCGTAGAGGATGTTACCCCTAACTGTAAGGTAAGGGGTGAAAGTTCGCCAAAAACCGGCGAGACAAAAAGCCTGCGAGCTTCGCTAAAAAGCTGCGAACTCATAGCCTGTATAAAGTTTATGAGCGCATAAAATGTGAAGCAGAGAAGGTGTAATTCCTTCGCCAATAGTTTCCGCTAAAAAACACGCCATAACACATAGCGTGCAGGTATAGCGGAGCCGCCATTCTGTATATAGCGGGACAGTCTAGATGAGAGAAGATAAAAAAGCAAAATTAATTAAAAGCCAAAAGCTAAAAATTAATGCTTTTTCTTGGAATCCCGAAGTTTTTTTCGGGATTTTTTATTTTTAAAGGAGTTTCTTATAATATGCAATTCAATAGTATCAGAGAAATTTTACAAGACTTAAGAAAAGGGAAGATGGTTGTTATTCTTGATGATGCTAAAAGAGAAAACGAAGGAGATCTTTTAATGGCTGCGGAGTTCGTCCGGCATAAAGACATCAATTTTATGGCTAAATATGGGCGCGGGCTTATTTGTGTGGC
This sequence comes from Candidatus Omnitrophota bacterium, assembly GCA_016213925.1. GTDB lineage: Bacteria > Omnitrophota > Gorgyraeia > B26-G9 > B26-G9 > JACQZH01. Next base: position 8,596 of record JACQZH010000014.1, read on the forward strand.
TATGGAAAAGGAACTTTTGGATCAATTGGACCTGCATCCTATGGTTGGTCAAAATCAAGCTCCATTGGGTACTGCTTTTACGGTTTCCGTTGATGCCAGAGAAGGTATAACTACTGGAATTTCAGCACAGGATAGGGCAAAAACAATAAAAATTCTTACTGCCCCTAAATCAAGGTCTCATGATCTGGTTCGGCCCGGACATATTTTCCCTTTGCAAGCTGTTAAAGGTGGTGTTTTGGTGCGTGCCGGACATACCGAAGCATGTGTGGATTTCATGAAACTGGGAAAACTTCGTGCCGTAGGCATTATTTGTGAGATTTTAAATCAGGATGGTTCGATGGCTAGGACACCACAATTATTTAAATTTGCCAATCGCCATAAGCTAAAAATAGGCACTATAGCGGATCTAATCAAATACCGGCATCGTTATGAAAAGCTGGTACAGCGCGTTGCTACGGCAAAATTACCGACATCTTTTGGGGAATTCAAGTTGTTTGTCTATAAGTCTGATGTGGATGAACATTTACATCTGGCACTTGTTTATAAAAAGGTCAAAAACCCGGCATTAGTGCGTGTTCATTCTGAATGCCTTACCGGTGATGTTTTTATGTCTTTGCGTTGTGATTGCGGAAAACAATTACATAAAGCAATGGAAATGATCAGCAAAAACGGCTCTGGAGTATTGTTGTATATGCGCCAGGAAGGACGCGGTGTGGGGTTAACCAATAAGATAAAGGCTTATGCGCTACAGGATCATGGACTGGATACGGTTGAAGCTAATGAAAAACTCGGATTTAAGCCTGATCTACGGGATTATGGTATCGGCGCGCAGATATTATCCGACCTGGGAATCAAAAATATAAAACTATTAACCAATAATCCGAGCAAAATAATCGGATTGGAAGGGTATGGCTTAAAAATAATCGAACGTATTCCCATAGAAATAGAGCCTTCTATACATAACGCGCGTTATTTGAAATCAAAAAAAGAAAAATTGGGGCACATTTTATCTGTAGTGAAATAATCCGTTTCGTAAATAACGGGCAAAGCATCTTTGGTGTTTCTCCGAAGTATTTATAGGTTGGCAATAAAGCACGTACTAATTAACATTAAAAGGAGGGTAGTTATGAAGGTTATAGAAGTGAAATTAGAGGCAAAAGGGAAAAAGTTTGTTTTGCTGGTTTCAAGGTTCAATAAGTTTATTACAAAAAGGCTACTTGAAGGGGCAATATGCGAACTTCAGCGCCATGGCGCAGATGATAATAAAATTGAAGTTATTTGGCTCCCTGGCGCTTTTGAAATGCCTTGCCTGGCGAATAAACTGGCAAAATCAAAAAAATTTGATGCAGTAATTTGTCTTGGCGCGGTAATTAAAGGAGATACACCGCATTTTGAATATGTTGCTTCAGAAGCAGCGAAAGGCATAGCTAATGTGGCCTTGAACACAGGCGTGCCTGTAGTATTTGGCGTAATAACTGCAGAGAATCTTGAACAAGCGATTGACCGAGCCGGTTCAAAAAGCGGAAATAAGGGAGAAGATGCTGCGCGTGTTGCTATAGAAATGGCCAACCTTATGGAAACGGTAGGATAAAGATATGAGAAAAAGAACAAAATCCCGTGAATGCGCATTACAGATACTTTATGCTTTTGATATTGGAGGCAATAAGGACAAGGATATCGCGGCTAATTACTGGAAACAGAACGAATCTGATGTGCAGATAAAAAAATTTTCTATGGATTTAGTAACTGGCACTCTTGAAAAAATAAAGGATATTGATAAGTTGATCAGTAAATATGCTGATAACTGGCGTTTGGAAAGAATGGCAGTAATAGACCGTAATATTATTCGTATGGCAACTTATGAGCTGCTTTATGTTGAAGATATCCCGCCAAAAGTCGCGATTAATGAAGCGGTTGAACTTGCAAAAAAATTTGGTGACGATGAGTCAGGGCGCTTTGTTAACGGGGTTTTAGACAAAATAAATAAGATAGAATGTAAAAAGGAAAAGTGAATAGCATCTCAAAATTCGTAGATTTACATATTCCTACCGATTTTTCAGACGGAACTTTTACTCCGTAGGAAGTCGTCGGCTATGCGAAGAAACTCAATATTTCTGCTATCGCAATTACTGATCATGATAGTGTTGACGGGGTTATGCCGGCTGAAGAAATGGCAAAAAATCTAGGATTGGAGGTTGTCCCTGGAGTTGAACTTAGTGCAGATTTAAATAATATTGAAATCCATATATTAGGATTATTTATTGACTATAAACAGCCTTGGTTCATTGAAAAATTAACGCAGATAAGAGGCGCGCGTTTTACCCGTATGGAAAAAATGGTGGAAAAGCTTAATGCCGAAGGGATTAATATTTCTATGGAGGATGTATTGAATCTTTCAAGAAAAGGCTGTTCGCTCGGCCGCTTACATCTTGCGCGGGCTTTATTTGACAAAGGGTTTATATTTTCGGTACGCCAGGCTTTTGAAAATTATATCGGCCGAAATAAGCCTTGTTATGTTAAACGTTTTAATATCAGCCCTCAAGAAGCGATTAAAATAATCCTTGATCTTAAAGGAGTGCCTGTTTTGGCACACCCTGGCAGTATGTTTCATGATGAAATAATACCAGAGCTGGCAAATACCGGATTAAAAGCTATAGAGATTTATCATTCTGATCACAGTCCTGATACCGTTAAACGATATCAAAAACTGGCAAAAAAATTTAATCTGCTTATATCCGGCGGTTCTGATTGCCATGGCATGGGAAAAGGATATCCGTTGATTGGAATGACAAAAGTCCCCTACGAAGAATTTGAAAAACTTAAAAAAAGCATATCTTAAAGTTTAAAATAATGCGTGATTAAATAATTTTTTTATGAATAGTTTGGACGTATATTTTCTTAAGCAAACAATTAAACTAGCTAAAAAAGGAGAGGGAAAAACGAGCCCTAATCCTCTTGTTGGAGCATTAATAGTTAAAGATAAAGAGATTATCGGCGCCGGGTTTCATGAATGTTGTGGTCAAGCACATGCTGAAATCAACGCGTTAAAAAAAGCTAAAGATAAAGCAAAAGGAGCGGTTCTATATGTAAATCTTGAGCCGTGCAGCCATTATGGACGTACTCCTCCGTGTACTAAAAGCATAATTGATTCAGGCATTAAAAAAGTAGTGATCGGATTAAAAGATCCGAATCCGCTTAACAATGGACGGGGAATAAAATTGCTGCGCAAGGCGGGTATTTTGGTAGAGGTACTTAAAAATAATGAGGAATATATTCAGCTTAATGAAATCTTCATCAAATATATAACAAAAAAAATTCCTTTTCTAGCTGTTAAAGCAGGGCAAAGCCTTGATGGAAAAATAGCGGCAAGGAATGGTTTGTCAAAATGGATAACTAATGAAACTTCCCGCGATTATGCGCAGTACTTACGCAAAAAATATGATGCGCTTATGATTGGAGTTAACACGCTTATTAAAGATAATCCAATTCTAAGCTGCCGATATAAAGGTATTTTGCGACAGGATGCCCCAATAAAAATAATTATTGACCCTGAGTTAATAACACCTGTAAAATCAAATATTTTCAGCAGATTATCCCCAGCTCCGGTAATTATCGTTACTTGTAAAAAAGCATCAAAGGCTAGAATGGAGTTGTTTAATGATATGGGAGTTGATATGATAGTTTGTCCTTCAAAAAAAAATGGGAAAATTGATTGAAAGCACTTATTACAACATTTGGCTGAACATGAAATAAGCAGCATTCTTGTAGAAGGCGGCAGCATGCTTAATGGCACATGCTTTGATGATGGCATTGTGGATAAAGTTTACTTTTTTATAGCGCCTAAAATAATCGGTGGTAAAAAAGCTGTAAACGCAATTGGAGGTCAAGGTGTTGCTGATGTAAAAAAGGCGGTACTGCTTAGTAATGTTACGGTAACTAAACTGAACGGTGATGTTTTAGTGGAGGGGAACGTCAAATACAGGGTATAGAGGCTGGGGTTTAGGGATTAAGGTGTCCGGCATCACTGGGCAATAGGTAAAGAGAGGTTAGGATGTTTACGGGGATTATTGAAGAAATTGGAATTGTGGAAAAAATTGTCAACGGTAAGCTGATGCATATTATTGTACGGGCTGAGTTAGTGTTAGATAATACTAAAATTGGCGATAGTATTAGCGTTAATGGAGCATGCTTGACAGTAGTTGATTTGGATAAAAGATTTATTGGATTTGATATTATAAAAGAAACTCAGGAAAAATCGAACCTTAGCACCTTAAAAACTGGTGAAAGAGTAAATTTGGAACGAGCGATGAGCGTAAATACTCGGTTTGGCGGGCATATTGTTTCAGGGCACATTGATGATACCGGGATTATTGAGAAAAAAACAAAATATGCTCAGGAGTGTTTGCTGCAAATTCAGGCAAGCAAATGCCTGCTTTCATTTCTAGTGCCAAAAGGGTCAATTGCTATCGACGGAGTAAGCCTGACGGTTGTCGAAGTTAAAGAAAAAAGTTTTACTGTTTTTATGATACCGCATACATTAAACAGGACAACCCTTGGTTTTAAAAAATCTAAGGATAAGGTGAACCTGGAAACGGATATCTTATCTAAATATGTATTTCTTTATTTCGAACAAAAGCAAAAAACAGGGTCAGGATCTTTTTCCAAGGAGTATTTAAAAAAAGCCGGTTATATTGACGATTGAATCAGAAAATGCTAAACTATTGCAGAATAAAGCCATAAAAAAAGGATACTTTTGATTTAAAAATATATTAAGATTATAAAAATGCATAAACCGGATGAATTGCAAGTTCTTAGAGATATCGGAAGAAAAGCTGCTGATAAAGCTGGGTTAGCTCTTTCAGAAATACTGGACAAAAAGATTTTTTTGCATCACTCTTTTGGCGATATTGTCGATGTCAGACAGATGCACCAACACATTTGCCTTAAGATGCAGAATGTTGGAGTTGTGATTTTTATCCGGCTTTATCAAGGGCTTTATGGAGAATTGATATTTGCCCTGGATGAGAGAACTGCGTATAATCTGGTGAATTTGTCTAAATTCAATTATTCACAAGATGCTTTTGGCTTGCTTACGGAGATGGGCGTGTCAGTGTTGAAAGAAACCGGGAATATGGTTTTAGGATCATATTTAACTGTATTGAGTGATATACTAAAATTAGCCATTCCGCCATCTTTGGCAGTATTCATGAGCGGCACACTGGAGCAGATTTTTTCTGATGTTTTATATTATCCTTATTTCAGAATGGAGCATTTACAAAGATATGTTATTCAAACGGATTTTGAAGTTTTTCATGAAAACATAAAGGGGAATATTTCCTTGGCATTAAATCCTGAATTTAGGAATGAGCTTGTCAAACGTGCAATGAATAGCGGAAAATAAAAATTTTCGGGGCGTGGCTCAGCTTGGCTAGAGCGCTTCGTTCGGGACGAAGAGGTCGCAGGTTCAAATCCCGCCGCCCCGACCAATCAAATAAACGGCCACCTGAAAAGGTGGCTGTTTGCTTTAGTGCTTGTTTGCGGAATTTGAAGAGAAGTGCCTGTCAAGTGACTGCTGTAAAGCGGATAATGGCACCAGTTTCGACGTCATAGGTATCTATAACCAGGGAATGGGTAGGTATGGTTAGCCTGTTTTATGGCGGAAGCGCCGATTTTATTTCAAAATTCGCCTATCTGCTACAATAAAACGGGTATGAATGTCCCTTTATGCGAATTGTGCTTTGTTGGTAATCGTTTTAAGAGGTTTGGCTAAGGAAGGGGATAGAAGTACTTTTTACAAGAATGCTAAATTGCAGATTCAATAGCAAGAAAAAGTTCAAATCTGAGTTGTTTCTCTACTGCCAGGAATACTTTGTCTGTTTGCAGTGATTTCATGCAGGTTATTTCTTTTTGACAAGCTTTTAGATATGTTTTTCCGCCATAACAGAAAGGGCAGTTATGGCTGGAACGTATAACAACTGCATTTTCACTAAATGGTTTTACTTCAAACTCATTTGTCGGCCCAAACAATGAGATTACCGGAATATTCAAAGCGGCAGCCATATGCCCTATACCGGAGTCATTCGCGATCATTAATGCGCATCGTTCGATAATAGAGGCTACTTTTCTTAATTGGTAGCTGTCTACAATTAAAACACCTTTACGTTCCTGAAAAGGCGTAAAATTCTCATCTTCTTCATAGGGGCCTTTAAATACTAGCACTGATGTTTCCGGAAATTTCTTCTGAATACGGTCAATGAGCTCGGAATAATTGCCTACTCCCCATCGTTTTGAAATCGAATGCCATCCGGCTCCGCAGCCGATATGAACGGCAATTAATTTTTTATTGTGCAAGTTATTTTCTAGAAGAAAATTATCTGCGAACTTGCGTTCTTCGTTAGATATATGCATTGATTGTTTGGGGGAGTAGTCAAAAGGCGGAATGTTTTTTAAGGTGCTTTTAATAAGCGTAGCAAGATTTATAAAAACACGGTGCGTATGTTTATTATCCTCGAATATTAGCTCGTCAGCCATGATATTACTTTCCGGAGATGTTTGGCTATCGGCAATAATATAACGGCTGCCAAAAATTATAGCCAAAAATTTATTTCTTAGAGTTGATCCGCTATGGTCTAGTACAGCCAGATCGAATCCATGAAAAAAGTGCTTGATTGTAAAGCAAAGTTCTTCAAAGGAGAATCGGTTTCTGTTTGTTTTTGGATAAAAGATCATTTGGTCAATAGATGTATTAAAGCGTAGGATTTCAGCGTTTACTGGAGTTGTTAAAGCGGTTAAATGCGCGTCAGGAAATTTTAATTTAATTAACTCGATTAAAGGTGTTTGCATGATTGTGTCCCCAATGCCGTGCGTACACACGATAAGAATTTTTTTATAGGGGGCATGTTTTTTGAAGAGTTTAACCGGCAGTCGTATCAATCCGATAATGTATTTATTTAATATCAGTTGTGTAGCTAGCCTTATGGCTTCATCAATGCGGCTTATCCAATAATTATTTCTGCCGTTAATTTCGTTTGCTTTGGGCTTATTATATTTTTCGCTCCTGAAGGAATGCATCTTCGGCAGAGAGGTGTCTTTAAGCTGAAGATTGTATTGCAGTTGAAATGAGTTTTTTTGAATAACTATACGGGGAGATAAACATGCATTATGAAAATGATGAGAGTAATCAACTGCCGGGCAGAAAGCATAATCTTGGAAAAAAAACGCAATAACCGCTTGCAAAAGAATCGCAGCTGCAATTTTTGTTTTTATCTGTTTTGTAAAAATGTTCATTTGAGTAATTTATCTTTACGGTTGCGTTTTGCTTTAAAAAGGTTATAAAGTATACCATAAATAAACACATTTCACAAATTGCGGTGAAAATTTAAAAATTAAATAAGTAGACATATAAATAAAATAATCATAAAATAATAATGAAATCCGTTCTAAGTTCCCGCATGGATGCCAATTTTTTTGTGTCGATAAAAATGTATTCTAAAAAGGCTGAAGAGTTACTCAAAAGATAACTTTACGGAAAACTGATATTGACGGAAAAATAAATATCCCTTTAAATAAAGCAGTTGATTTTATCGTAAAAGATTACGCGTGGCATCGATATTTTAAAGTGAAAAGATTGTCGTATTCTAATAAGGTAAAATACAGGACGGAATACTAAACAGAAAAGGGAGGCGGGGATGAGAGAATGTGAATTGCTTGAAAAATGTTTATTTTTTAATGGTATAGTCAGTTCTGATTCTGGTATCGGAGTTCATTTCAAAAAAACATACTGTCGGGGGTATAATTCCGTATGCGCGCGCTTTGTTGTAGCTAAAACTCTTGGCAGGGATAAAGTGCCTTTGAATTTATATCCTGATATGCTTGTCCATGCTCTTAGAATCATTGAAAACGAGCAAAGCAAATGTGTATGTTGAAAATTTTAGCTGTTGTTTGTTTTTAGAAAATTCCACAGGTTGTCCGTTTTTTTTTCTATAAAAATACTTTCAAACATTTTTTTCCTAGTATAATTAAAGATATATTTTTTGCTTAGATTTTTAATTAGTAAAACAACGGAGGTTTCTATGAGCGGTGTGTTTGGAGTGGTTTCAAAAAAAGATTGTGCGCAGTTGCTCTTTTACGGAACAGATTATCATTCTCATTTAGGAACAGAGTTTGGTGGAATGGCGATGTTCGATAAAGAAATTTCTAGGCAGATCCATAATATCAGTCAGAGCCAGTTTAAATCTAAATTTTACGAAGACTCTAAGCGTATGAAAGGTAATAAAGGGATTGGAGTTATAAGTGCGCTTGATGAGCAGCCGATTTATTTAAATTCCAGGTTTGGCCCTTTTTGCATAGTTACTACAGGGCTTATTGAAAATATGAACGAACTGGTTGAAGAACTGTTAAAGAAAGGGATTTCTTTTAGCGAGGTGAGTAATTCAGGGCCTAACACTACAGAATTGATAGCAAAGCTTATCAGCCAGGGGATTGATCTAGTTGACGGTATTGAAAAAATGTTTGCAAAACTTAAAGGTTCCTGCTCTTTAATTATTTTGACAAAAGATGGGGTTTATGCCGCCCGTGATCGATTGGGGCATACTCCGCTTGTTATCGGATGCAAGGATGGTGCGTGGGCAGTAACTTTAGAAACTACGGCATTTCTTAATCTAGATTTTAATATAGTGAAATATCTTTTACCGGGCGAAATAGTTCTTTTAAACGAAAAAGGTCTTGTTTTAAAAAAAGATGGATATCGGGATTGCGAACAGATCTGCAGTTTTCTCTGGATATATACCGGGTTCCCTGCGTCGAGTTATAATGGAATAAATACGGAGGTGGTTAGGGAACGCTGCGGCCGCTATTTAGCTTTGCAAGATAAAGATATTGATATTGATGTTGTCTGTGGAGTGCCGGATTCCGGCATTGCTCACGCTATAGGCTATTCTATGGAGTCAAAAAAACCTTTGCGAAGAGCTTTGGTAAAATACACGCCTGGATATGGTAGAAGCTACACTCCGCCTTCTCAGGAGACGCGCGATCTTATAGCAAAGATGAAATTAGTAGCGATTAAAGAAATAATTCAGGGAAATAAAATAGTTGTTTGCGAAGACTCGATAGTAAGGGGTACCCAACTGAAAAATTTCACTGTAAAAAAACTTTGGGATGCTAAAGCTAAGGAAATACATGTCCGGCCTGCATGTCCGCCCTTAATGTTTCCTTGCCGCTTCGAGCTTTCCACGCGTAGCATCTCAGAATTAGCTGCGCGCAAAGCGATTCGTAAAATAGAAGGTAGCGATATAGAGAATGTTAGCGAATATATCAATCATCGATCTGAAAAATATAAAGCAATGGAAAAGCTTATAGCAAAGGACATTGAGGTGACAACAGTGCGCTATCAAACTATTGAAAACATGGTTGCAGCCATTGGCTTGCCAAGAGAGAAACTATGTCTTTACTGTTGGACAGGTAAATGTCAAAAATTAAAAAAATGTACTACAAAAAAACATTCATAGCGCAGGTTGGTTTTATATCCTTGCTGTAACTACAGTGATATATATAAATTATGAGTACGGGAGCAAGCTTTTAAGCACGAGAAGGTTCGGTTTTAATTATACAAGCTAATACCCGTTGCTTCATAAATAAAGGTTACCCAACGGAGTAATCGTTGCGTCAAAATAGATGTTACCGAAGTTGTAGTTGTTTTTGATGAAATTTCTGTTTAATTTTAAAATTAAATTTACGC
>JACQZH010000017.1 GCA_016213925.1 Candidatus Omnitrophota bacterium
TCATAGCTTGAAGCTTTAGACCCGTAGCTTTGCCATGAACCGTACAATTCTTTTAGGTTCATGGTCACGACCCTTTGCAGTCGTAACGCACCCTGGTTTCCCAGGGGTTGCCCTTTGCCTGATAACTTCAGACAAGTCCCAATTAAAGGATTTTCGGATATTTCTACAATTAAAAACAAATAAAAAACTTTTTTAATTAACGTATTAAGTATGCTTTTATTAAAATCTCAAATTGCTGCTTTTTTAGATATGTATTTTTTGGCTAGGTTTTTAGGATTGTTTTGGAATGATCTTATTACTTTATGAGTGCGTTTTAAATTTTTTCTTTTTTTATAAAACAATCCATCAACTCGTAACCGTTTTCAAATCTAAATTGAGACTTTTTTGCCTCTAATTCAGTATACCACATAAATTCATCTTTTGCAACTCCATGCCCATAAATCGCAAAACAAACCGGATCAGAAGTATGCGTCCTTAGCTTTAAAGGAGTCGGATGATCAGGTAACACTAAAATACGTACATTTTCCTTATCTTTAAATTCCTCTAGGAATCTTCCCACAATCAGCCGGTCAAAATTTTCAATCGCAGTAATTTTTGCACGCATATCACCATTATGGCCAGCTTCATCAGGCGCTTCAACATGAACAAAAACAAAACTATTCTCTTTAAGGCTATTAATCGCGTACTCTGCCTTTGCTGCATAATCTGTGTCGTAGTATCCTGTTGCACCAGGGACAGTTATAGGAATAAGGCCAGCAGCCCGTCCTATCCCTTTAATCAAATCAACAGCAGAAATCACAGAACCAGCGATCCCGTATTTTTCAGCAAAAGAAGGCATCTCTACCTTTTTGCCCTGGCCCCAAAGCCATACCATATTAGCCGGGTTCTCACCAAGATCAACACGCACCTGGTTAATATCTTGCTCCTTTAATATATCGCACGACCGTTTCATGATGTCATTAATCTTTTTACTAGCTTTACCTTTTGGCAGGTATTGCGATATTTTTCTGCCAATAATATCATGCGGCGGAAAACAATCGATTTTTAAATAATCATCCAATTGCCCTTTAATCACCATTATATGCCGATAACTAACCCCAGGATAAAAACGAACTGAATCATCCTTAATATACCGGTTTAATACTTTAATTAGCACATGTGCCTCTTTTGTTGTTATATGCCCGGCGCTATAATCAAGCAATACACCATTTTCTTGCGTAATAAAATTACACCGAAAGGCAATTTCATCCCTGCCAAGCTTAACTCCAAGATTAGTTGCTTCCAGCGGCCCTCGCCCGGAAAAGTATTCTTTAGGATTATAACCAAAAATAGCTAGATTTGCGACATCGCTGCCCGGAGTCATCCCCGGGGGCACAAAAGAAGCTAATCCTATTTTCCCATTTTTCACTAAAAAATCCATGTTAGGACTGCGGGCAACATCCAAAGGAGTACGATTACCCAATTCTTCTAACGGATAATCTGCCATCCCGTCCCCTACTAAAACCACATACTTAATATCTTTTATCATTTTTCTAACTTCGCTTTTTTCAAAACCGCATTTACCGTCGGCGCTATAGTAATAGGCTGATCAACTGACTCTATCGCTCTATCAGGATCCTTAAGCCCATGCCCGGTTAAAACACAAACAATCTTAATTTTACCGAATTTCTTAAAGTAGCCTGTTTTAGCCAGCTTTAGCACACCTGCAACAGAAGCAGCAGAAGCCGGCTCAACAAAAACACCTTCGCAGCTTGCAAGCAATTTATAAGCATTGATTATTTCCTCATCGCTAACTGCGTCAATATTACCTCCTGACTCATCCCGTGCCGCTTCAGCACTCAACCAGCTTGCCGGATTACCGATTTTTATAGCAGTTGCAATAGTATGAGGATCTTTGACAACCTTTTTATTCACTATTGGAGCAGCCCCCATAGCCTGGAAACCCATCATTTTCGGCAGGTTTTTAATTTTATTTGCAGCCTTATATTCTTTAAAACCCTTCCAATAAGCTGTAATATTTCCGGCATTGCCCACAGGGATAGCAAGAAATTCAGGGGACTCACCTAAAAAATCACAGATTTCAAATGCAGCTGTCTTTTGGCCTTCGATACGATATGGATTTATTGAATTTACCAATGTAACCTTATAATTGCTGGTTATTTCACAAACTAACTCCAACGCCTGATCAAAATTACCATCTATGGCTAAAACCTGCGCTCCGTGTATTAACGCTTGCGCAAGCTTTCCAAGAGCTATCGCTCCCTTTGGGATTAAGACAATGCATTTAAGCCCTGCTTTTGCGCAATAAGCAGCAGCAGAAGCAGAAGTATTCCCGGTAGAAGCACACATAACAGCCGACGCATCATCCTCCTTAGCCTTAGAGATAGCCATTGTCATCCCGCGGTCTTTAAACGATCCCGTTGGATTCATTCCGTCATATTTTAGAAATATCTGTAAACTTTCATCAATTAAAGCACTAAGATATTTCGCATATATTAAGGGAGTATTGCCTTCATGCAAACTAATAATCGGAGTATTCTTGCTTACAGGCAAATAATCTTTATATTGATCTATCAATCCTCTCCATTTACTCATAATCAAACTTCCTACACTCTTTCCACTCGGATAGCAACACTTTTATTTTTGATAACAGTCAACATATCAATTTCCGACAAGGCTTTTCGCATGTTTTTTTCCTTTGCCTCGTGAGTCATAATCACAACAGGCACTATATGCGCTTGCCTTCTCCCTTTTTGAATAACACTAAATATGCTAATTCCATATTTACCAAGAATCGCCGACACTTTAGCCAATACCGCAGGCTTATCCAAAGCTGAAAATCGGATATAATATCTTGATTCGATATCATCAATCGTACAAATCGGCTTTTCTTTTATTTTTATTTTTGTTTTTTTAGCATTATCTGCAACAAGGGGCCGCTGAATTTTTTCAGCTAAAAAAATAATGTCGCTGACAACCGCACTTGCTGTCGGCATCTGGCCGGCCCCTTGCCCGAAAAAAAGAGCTTGCCCGATAAGAGCTGCATTCACAAAAAGTGCATTAAAAACACCTTGCACATTAGAAAGCAAATGATCTTTCGGCAGTAAGGTGGGGTGCACTCTGATTTGAAGATTCGAGCTCGTTCGTTTTGCTATCGCCAACAACTTGATCGAATACCCCAACTCATCGGCATATCGGATATCACTTAAACTTATATTTCTAATCCCTTCAATAAAAATTTTTTCCAAAGGTATTTTTTGTTTAAAACACAACCGGGAAAGTATCGCGATTTTATGCGCAGAATCAATACCGTTTATATCCAAGCCGGGATTTTTTTCGGCATAGCCCCTATCCTGGGCATCCTTCAAAGCAACCCGGAAAGCGCATCCTTTATCAGACATCTGTGTAAGTATATAATTGCACGTGCCATTGATAATACCATAAATCTTTTCTATCTTATTAGCAACAAACCCCTCTCTTAAAGCCTCGATAATCGGGATACCTCCGCCAACACTAGCCTCAAAATAAACATCCACTCCTTGCTGCTCGGCATATTTAAAAATTTCTTCGCCGCATTCAGCTAAAAGCGCTTTATTAGCAGTAACAACATGTTTTTTATTTTTTAAAGCTCGAAGAATAAACTCTTTAGCAGGATGCAGGCCTCCAACTAGCTCGATAACAATATCAATTTGAGGGTCATCAACAACCCTTGAAACATCTTGAGTAAGAATATCCTTATCAATTTCTACTTTACGTCTAGTTAGTATGTCCTTATCACATATTGCTGTTAAGCTAAGTTTTATTCCTAATTCTCTTTCAAAAAAAGGAATTCTTTCTTTTAAAACCTTTACCATTCCCGTACCGATAGTACCAAATCCGATCAACCCTAGATTAATTACTCTCATTTGATTTTTTTTCTTTTCTTTCAATAGAAATATGTATTTTACTACCAGCAGAAGCACAGCTTCTAATGATACGCTCAAGTAAATATAGGTCTTCATCCTTCACTTGAATGAATTTAACTCCAATGTCAAATAAAAATTTTTTGTTTTTTTCCTGCTTTATATATACCACTTCCCCAAGAACTTCAATCGTTTCAGTTATTTTAGGCAAGCGTAAAGTAACATGTAAAACCGTTCCAGGAGGAAAGTGTTTATCAGCCGTAAAGCAAATACCTCCAACACTTACATTGCGGGTCAAAGACATATCTGTTCTGTTAATATGGCCTGGATAGACATAATAACTAACAACAAAATTAGCACCGATACGCACAAATCTGCGTCTTTCGGATAAATTTGCATTAGAAACATAATAAAAAATTTCTTCTGGCATTATTTTAACTTGGTTTTAACACTGTTACAAATAAATTTTGGTCGGGGCGGACAGACTTGAACTGTCGACCTCTTGAACCCCATTCAAGCGCGCTAGCCAAACTGCGCCACGCCCCGTTTAAAATTAAATAAACTTCCCTGAATTTTTTATTTTGAATACAAAAATAGCAATATTGAAATAAGTTTTAAACATTATTAATTTGATTTAGTTTATTATAAACAAATTCAAAAATCAAGCAGAATATTTGAAGTTGCCGGCAGTTTTTATAGAAAAATATAAGGAGTGCTGTTCATAAATACGCAATTTGCAGCTTAAAAATAGAATCGCAAAAAAAAAAGGAAAGTACTATTTAAACTAGCCATAACGACCTCCTTATCAAAAATATATATCCGTAATCTCTTGAATTTATCACTAGACAGCAATTGACTCCACTAATTTTTGATGTAAATTCACATCAATAGCAGCACCAAGCTTATGCACAAAAATGCTGGCATCCGCCGCAATTTCGCGCTTTTCCAGAAAGCTAACAATGGCTCTTCGGTTATTAACAGCTACAATCTTTGAATTAACAGCAACTACATAAATTCCGGAATCTTCCTCGTGCGGGTAAGCCAAGATTCCTATTTATCCCCCTAAAGTTCGACTGATCCTTCAATAGTTGCATATAAGTATCTGTCATTCCCCCTCTCCCTTCTTTTTAATTTAGGCACTCTCCTTTTTTTTTGCTTAAAGTATTCATAAGCATTTATCGTACCAACTTGCCGCAATCATTAAAAAAAACTATAAGATTTTTTTACGCCTATTTTTAAGCTGTTCATAAATTCAATTCTAAAATTTTTATAAAGTTTATTATTGTATATTTTTTTTTACAATATGTTCATCTAATATATTTATTTTGATGCAGATTTATAGATATCCGATTATAACAGATATATCGACGGGCTAAATCAAATTTCTCTCTTCCCTTGCCTATTCATCAAACTTCTCAATGCGTCTCGCGGACTTTTCACATTATACAAAACATTATAAACTTCTAAAGAAATTGGCATAATAATCCCATATTTTTTAGATAACTTAAGTGCGACTTTAGCTGTTCCCACTCCTTCTATTACCATTGGGTTCGAACGTAAAATATTATTAAGTTTTTTACCTTTGCCTAATTGTTCTCCTAAAGTACGGTTCCTGCTTTTTTCATTCATGCAGGTCGTAACCAGGTCACCAATACCGGACAATCCGCTAAAAGTACTCTTTTGCGCCCCCATGGCTATCCCTAAACGCATAATTTCAGACAAACCTCTAGTTAACAACGCTGCTTTTGTATTAGTTCCAAAACCTAACCCATCACTAATCCCGCATGCTATGGCAATAATATTTTTTAATGCCCCTGCCAACTCAACTCCAATTACATCATTGCTCGCATATATTCTAAATGTAGGCGTCATGAAAACATTTTGAATATTTAAAACACTTTGATTATTTTTCGAAGCGCAAACTGCTGCAGAGGGAATCCCGCAAGCAACTTCATAAGCAATATTCGGTCCGGATAAAACTGAAACCCTCGCTGTCTTGCCAAGTTCTTCTAAAATAACTTCTGACATTCTTTTTGACGATCCAGGCTCAAGCCCCTTAGCAACACTTACTATCTCAGCCCTTTTATTAAATTTCACCTTAATTTTTCTAGTTACTTTCCGCATATATTGCGCAGGTATCGCCAGCACTATAAGTTCTGCACTTTCAAGCGCATGCGCTAAATCATCCAGAATATCTACATTTTCCGGAATAATTATTCCAGGAAGAAATTTTTCATTAATTCTCTTTCTTTTCAAAACTTTCAAATAGGCGGGAAACGCCCCCCAAAGAGTTACTCGGCTAAATTTATTAGCCAAAAGCACCGCTAATGCCGTACCCCATCCGCCATCACCAATAATAGAAATTTTCATTTTTTTTCAAAAATTCTTTTTTCCCTACCGCTTAACAACCGCTTAATATTTTCTCTATGTTTAGAAACAATTAGAACACAAAAAACCGCACTCATTAAAACATAACTATAGTGAGCCCTGCTGATTAATAAATAAAACGGGGCCAAGATACTAGCAAAAATAGACCCTAATGAAACATATTTCGTCAAAAATAATATTAAAAGAAAAACAGCCACGCCTATCAAAATCGCACCAGGGACAATCCCCAGCAAAACTCCAGCGCTGGTAGCCACTCCTTTACCGCCTTTAAATCCTAAAAAAACATTATAAATATGTCCGCAAACTACTGCCAACCCATAACAAGATTTTATAAACTCAGAAGCTACGCCGTCTAAACGGTTGAATATTATGGCAAAAACAGTAACAGCAATAACTCCTTTAGCAATATCAAAACACAATACCACTATTCCCGGCCCTTTTCCCAAAACCCGTAATGCATTTGTTGCGCCGACATTACCACTGCCCTCTTGCCGGATATCTATACCTTTTAATAATTTGCCGACAAGAAAAGCAGCCGGGACAGCACCCAAAAGATAACTAATCATTGCCCCAAAAATTGTAATTATAATATCCATTTTACTTTACCTGTTTTTTTTGAATTTGAATCTTTATCGGAGCTCCTTTAAAATTGTACTGTTCCCTGATTTTATTTTCAACATAACGCAAAACCGAATCTTTTACAAGCTCCGGCCTGTTAACTATTAAAACAAATGCAGGAGGAGCTTTTTTGATCTGCGTCAAATAATTAATTTTAAAAGCACCAAGCCCGGGGAAAGTTCTCATATGCTCATTTATTTTTCCCAAGGTCTGTCCCAATTTATTCTGTTTTATTTTTCTCTGATAATTTCCCCAAGCATGCTTAACCAGATTAAGTGCAAATTCAACATTTTTCCCTTTTTTAGCAGAGCATAACACGATAAAAGCATAATTCATAAAAGGCGCTTTACGAGTAAACGTATTAATGCAATCATTCAAACTAACATTGAATAAATCAATTTTATTAACAGCGATAATGCAGCATTTTTCTTCTTCTTTCACCAAATCGAATATATGCAAATCATCTCTACAGATACCTTTCTGCGCTTCAATAATAACAATACATACATCTGCGCGCTTAATTGCCTCAATGGTTCTTGAACGTGAGTAAATATCCAAGCTTCCGTGAGGCTTTTTTATCTGACGAATCCCGGCAGTATCAATAATCATAAACTTTTGACCACCAGCCATAAGTAGAGTATCAACCGAGTCCCTGGTCGTTCCTGGAGCATGGTCGACAATAACTCTTTCTTCTTTCAAAAGACGATTAAAAAACGAAGACTTTCCGACATTTGGCCGGCCAACTATCGCAATCTTCAAAATATCTTCTTCATCTGTAGTAGAACAGCCATAACTAGACGCATCATCAATTTCTTCTTCAATCCCATCTAAAAGCGAATCAATGTTCAAGCCATGCAACGATGAAACAAATTTTGTATTTTTAAATCCTAGTTTATAGAATTCACTATAATTATCGATAAGCGCCATATTATCTACTTTATTAACCACAAGCATTATCTTCTTATTAAACTTGCGCAGATAATCCGCTACTTCATAATCTATTCCAATAAGACCGTCTTTAGCATCAACTATTAAAAGAAGCAGAGATGTTTCTTCTATAGCTTTTTTAGCTTGTTCAACAACAGCCTTATGCAAAGAAGACTCCGGCCTGACTATAAACCCTCCGGTATCAATAAGCAGAAATCTTGTTTTGCCCCAGCTAACCTCAGCATAAACACGGTCCCTAGTAACACCGATTGTTGACTCTACTATTGCCTGCCGCCTTCCAACTAATCGGTTAAAAAGAGCAGATTTACCAACATTAGGCCTGCCGACCATTGCTACCGTAAATAATTTTTTCATAATAAAATATTATTAGCGCAATTTATATTAGCCGCATTAAGCATTTTTGTCCCTTTTAAGATATAATCGATTCCGGAAACAATCGTAAAAAACACTGCGATATCCCAAATTACAAAAACAAATCTAAACTGCAAAAGAATTCCTATAATAGTAACCATTTGAAAAAAAGTGGTGAACTTGCCTAAAAAACTGGGACTAATTTTGAGGTTGCCGGTAATTACATGAATAAGTAAAGACCCTAGAGATAATATAATATCCCGTGAAATTACTAAAATAGAAATCCACATCGGCAATTTAATTTGTAAAGGTATATTGTTTGCTAAAGCCAGAGTAATAAAGCTAGAACTCAAAAGTAGCTTATCAGCCATAGGATCAAGAAAAGAACCAAGCTTTGTTTTTACTTTTCTTGTCCGGGCTATATAGCCATCCAATCCATCGCTGACAACCGCTATAAAAAAAATAGCCAGCGCTATAAACCTTAAAAAATCTTTTTCCGGAGTATAATAGACTATACTACCAATAAAAAACGGGATCAGGATTATCCTAAAAATAGATATCCAATTGGGTATATTCATTTTTTATTTTCCGTTAACTTAAATTATTCTATTATTCGCATCCTGTGCAAAGGCCAATATATAACTAAGGCTTTTCCAATTAAATTATTCTCAGGCACAAATCCCCAAAATCTGGAATCACGGCTATTTGCGCTATTATCACCAAGCACATAATAAAAATTTTCCGGTACTTTTACAATCTGCCCAACATCGCCATATGGCCCGCGGTTATAATAGAAATTACCGCTCAATCTCATATCGGTTTTTTCTTCCGCGTTAATGTAAATACGCCCATTTTTTATCTCAACATTTTCTAAAGGCTTAGCAATAAGTCTTTTTATATAAGCAGTTTTTGGATTCTCCGGATATTTAAAAACAACGACTTCCGCGCTTTCTGGTTTGCGAAATTTATAAATGAATTTACTTACCAAAATCCTATCGCCTTCCTTAAGAGTGGGATTCATCGAACCTGTCGGAATTTTAAAAGCTTGTATAACAAACGTTCTTATAATCAACGCCAAAACTAAAGCAATGACAAAAGACTCCACATATTCACGAATAATGAATTTAGTTTTCTGATTCATAGACCTATCCTTTTCATCCTATAATTTTAAAACAGCCATGAAAGCTTCTTGAGGGATCTGAACTTTACCAAACTGTTTCATCCGTTTACGCCCTGCCTTTTGCTTTTCAAGAAGTTTCCTTTTTCTTGTTATATCACCGCCGTAGCATTTTGCGGTAACATTCTTTCCCATCGCTTTAACCGTTTCACGCGCAATCACCCTGGCACCAATCGCCGCCTGGATAGCAACCTCATAAAGCTGACGGGGGATTACCTGCCGCAGTTTTTTTACTATTTCCCGGGAGATATATTGCGCCTTATCTTTATGAACCAGTAAAGATAACGCATCGCAAGGATCGCCATTTATAAGAATATCCAGTTTTACCAGTTTCGTAACGCGATATCCAATTAATTCATAATCAAGAGAGCCGTATCCTTTTGTTAATGATTTTAGCTTGTCGTAGAAATCGACTATTATCTCATTCAAAGGAAATTCATAAGTCAGCATCATTCTTTGCTCATCCAAAAATTCTTTAGTAATGTATATCCCGCGCTTTGATTGTGCTAAATTCATAACCTCTCCAAGACTATCATGAGGCACAATCATAAATGCCTTAATATACGGCTCCTCAATATGTTCTATCTTCTGCGGCTCAGGAAACTTCGAAGGATTATCAATTTCAATCACTTCATTATCTGTTTTTTTCACTCGGTAAACCACGCTCGGTGTAGTCGCAACAATATCAAGAGAAAATTCTCTTTCCAGCCGCTCCTGTATAATATCCATATGCAAAAGGCCTAAAAACCCGCATCGAAAACCAAAACCGAAAGAAGGGCTGCTTTCCGCTTCATAAACAAACCCTGCATCCGTTAAACGCAGTTTCTGTAAAGCATCACGCAGATGGTCAAAGTCCTTACTGTTTACGGGATATAAACCGCAAAATACAAGCGGCTGAACTTTTTTAAACCCCGGAAGAGGTTTTTTTACCGGCCTCTTTAATTCAGTAATCGTATCGCCAATTAAAACCTCAGACGGCTCTTTGATATTACAGCAAATGTATCCAACCTCTCCCGCAAAAAGCTGTTCAACTTTTTTAAGATCAGGGGTAAATACTCCTGTCTCTAAAACTTCATAACGATTACCGGTCTGCATAAAATTTATATGCATTTTAGGAGAAATACATCCATCCACAACTCTTACATAGACAATTACACCTTTAAAATTATTAAACTCCGAATCAAAGATAAGCGCAGCCAGCGGGCTATTATCATCTGCTTTTGGCGCAGGCAGCCGCTCAATAACAGCTTCAAGAATTTCCTCCACTCCGGTTCCAGCCTTAGCACTTGCTAATAAAGGCTCTTCGTCAAGGCACAAAATATCTTCAATTTGATGCCTAATCGCTTCCGGATGCGCATGGGCAAGGTCTATTTTATTAATAACCGGAATTACTTTTAAACTATGATTACTTGCCAAATAAAAGTTAGCTACTGTTTGCGCTTCAATGCCCTGGGTAGCATCTACCAGGAGCAATGCGCCTTCACAGGCGGAAAGAGACTTTGCTACTTCATAACTAAAATCCACATGACCTGGAGTATCAATCAGATTCAGCTGATACACCTTACCATTTTTCGACTTGTAGGACATGCGTACAGCTGACGCTTTAATAGTAATGCCGCGCTCTCGTTCAAGCTCCATATCATCAAGCATTTGCGCATGAAATTCCCTTTTATCAATAGTACTGGTGATTTCCAAAAAACGGTCAGCCAATGTTGATTTTCCATGATCAATATGGGCTATAATACAAAAATTTCTAATCAACTGTTTTTTCATAATAAAGCACACCCATATTCTATGAGATGCCGAGTGGTTTTAATATTATTTGATTCCGCATAAATACGCACTATAGGTTCTGTCCCAGACGCCCTGATCAGCAGCCAGCTTTCGTCTTCAAGAATAAACTTTGTCCCATCATATGTTTTCACATCAATGACTTTTCTATTATTAATCCTAACCGGATTACTAATTTTTTTCGGCGCTTTAGCTTTAACATCCTTTCGCAAATAAACATACCGTCCGAAGTTAGATTCTAATTCATAAATAATTTCTCTAATTGCCTTACGCCGGTAAGCCATAAGTTCAAGCAGTAAAAGCCCGGACAAAATACCGTCACGTTCAGGCATATACCCCTTAAATCCAATCCCCCCTGATTCCTCCCCGCCGAGGAGGACATCTTCTTTAAGCATCTTTGAAGCTATGTTTTTAAATCCGACACTGACTTCCTCAAAAGGCAGTTTGTAATACTCTACTATTTTGTTAACCATTGTAGTCGTATTAATACTTTTAATAACTTTCCCCCGCATTTTTTTATTCTCAATTAAATGATACAGCAAAAGACAAATTGCCATATGCGAATTTATAAATCCACCATCCGGACACATCGCCCCGATCCGGTCTGCATCGCCATCAAGCGCCAAAGCAAGGTCGCATTTAACTTCTTTGACTTTCTTTGTTAATGCAGCCAGATTTTCCTTTATCGGCTCTGGGTTGACCTGACCAAAAAGGACATCTCGTTCAGACCTAATTCCTAACACTTGAATAGTTGTATCTTTAAGGATTTCTTCCAATATACCACTTCCGGTTCCATGCATTGAATCAACTATAACTTTAAACTTTTGTTTAGCTAGAATTTTAAAGTTCAAATATCCTTTGATGAATTTAATATACGGCGTAATTATCTTTACCGTCTCTATTTTTCCCATCTTCCTGCTAGTCGTAGACACTTTTTTTAAGGTATAAATTGCCTTTTCTAAAACCTGGGTAGTTTCTTTACCAGCTGAAGCGCCAAACTCATTTTTAATTTTTATCCCGTTAAATATCGCCGGGTTATGGCTGGCAGTCACAATAATTCCTAACGGCAGTTTGTTCTGGCGGATATAGCAGCTTACCGCCGGAGTCGGCACCGCAGTATTGGTAAACAACATATAAAGCCCCCGGCCAGCTAAAATTTTAACAACTTCACCTGCAAACTTTTCGGACAAAAAACGGTTATCATAACCAACAATTATTTTTTTTGTTTTTAATTTTTTTTTATTTTTACTGACAAAATATTCCGCGATAGCATAAGCAATACGTCTTATATTATCAAATGTAAAATCATCCGCTATTACGCCACGAAATCCGTCTGTCCCAAACTTTATCTGCATTGTCTTAGTTTTTCTACCATCTTAATTCTGTTTCTGTCACCAAAAATATACGATCCAGCAACAAGCACATTAGCCCCTGCTCTAATGGCTAACTTAGCAGTAACGTCATTTATGCCGCCATCAATTTCTATATCTTTATGATATATTTTTCTAAGTTTTATAATTTTCGGCAAAACTTCTTCTTTAAAAGGCTGTCCGGCAAACCCCGGATTAACACTCATAACCAGAATCATATTAGTCAAATTAAGAAATTCCCTTAACTTTTCTAAAGGAGTTGCCGGATTAATGCTGATTCCAAATTTTATCTTATTCAAATCAAGTTTTTCCTTGATTTTCCTAATTTCATTTTTCGCGCAGGTTTCAAGATGCACTGTTATAATATCACTTCCAGCTTTAATAAAATCATCTAAATAGGCTAAAGGATTATTGATCATCAAATGAACATCGAACGGAAGCCTTGTATGCTTTCTAATATCTTTAATTACTACCGGGCCAATTGTAATATTGGGAACAAAATGCCCGTCCATAACATCAATGTGGATAAGATCTGCTTTGGCTCTTTCCATAGCCTTAATTTCCTTGCCAAGTTGGCTAAAATCCGCCGATAAAATCGATGGCGCAATCAAAATCTTCCTGCTTTTCATATTTTCTCCCAGTAAAACTCCCTCGGCCCGCTCTGCAATCCCAATAATTGCGTATACTTAGTCCTGAAAGTTCCAAAGGAATTTATCAGGAAAAAGCCACGCAAGCCCTCGTGCTTCAAACGAATCCCTGTCCATCCGCAAGCTAAAGCCTGGAGATTTCCAGCGAAGAGTTCAAAATGAATTTAAAATCCTAGCGGCTTCTTTTTCTCGCGCATTATCAAGTGGCCCAACAATTGCGCAGTTCAACCCTTCTTTTTTAAAAATAATTTCAGCCGCTTTAACGATATCTTTAGGCTGGACTTGTTTTACTTTCTTTACAACATCAGCAACAGTTTCCAGTTTTGATTTTACCATTATGCCCTCTCCTATCCAAAACATATGATCCATCATATCTTCGAGCCCCATCAGCAAATGACCGATGTAATAATCTTTTGCCCTTTTAAGCTCATCCTCAGCTGGTTTCTTTCTTGAAATTCTATTTAATTCTTTTTGTATAATAGTCATGGCTACTTCAAGCTTTTCATTAACAATCCCGCTGCTTATAACAAAACATCCCGTATCATCAAAAAGTTTTATCCCCGTGCTAATTTCGTAGGCAAGGCTTCTCTTCTCCCTTACCTCATTAAATAAGCGGCTTGACATATTAGCGCCAAGAATTACATGCAAAAGAATTAATGCATATTTAAGCGGATGCTCCCGTTCAAACGCATGAAACCCCAGAGAGATATGCATTTGCTCGGTGTTTTTACTTATAAACTTAAATTGCGGTTTTTTTTGAGATACCGATACCTTTTCGAAATTAATTTTTTTTTCACTTTTAAAACTACTCCAATCTTTTTTTAGCACTGATTTTATATTTAAAACCAGTTCATCGTGTTCTATATTGCCAGCGCAGCAAATAAGCATGTTATTAAAAATATAATGTTTATTTTTATATTCAATTAAATCATTTCGCTTAATGGAATTTAATGTTTTGAAATTTCCTGCTAGATTTCTGCCTAACGGATTGTTTGGCCATAATAGTTTAATCATTTCATCATAAACCAAATGATGCGGCAAATCATAATACATTCTAATTTCTTCAAAAATTACTAACTTTTCCTTATCTATATCGTTTTTTTTCAGCAGAGGATTAAGGCTAATATCAAACAACACATCCAACGCCTGTCTTTTATTAGAATCAAGCACTTTCGCCAGATAGCATGTGAGCTCTTCAGAAGTGAAAGCATTTAAAACCCCGCCAGTTCCTTCAATTTCTTCCTTTATTTGGCGAAAATTACGGTTTTTAGTACCTTTGAATACTAAATGCTCAATAAAATGAGATACCCCGCTCAAGTGCTCAGATTCATGTCTTCCGCCTGCCCCAATCCAAACCCCCATTGCCACAGAACGAATTTTATGTTTTGTAAAAGAAGCAACTTTCAGGCCATTTTCTAATGTAGTAACATTATACATTTTTTTGAAATCTTTTCATGTAGTTAAGAAAACTGGTAAACTGTTAACCTTTAGATTTTACTTATTTTATGCCATTATGTCAATTAAAAAAAGCACTTAATTCTATTCCTGAACATAAAAAAAAACGCATCCGTTTTTTGAAACACGGATGCGTACTAAATTTTAATTATTTAACTCAATGTTTTATCGTCTGCTTTAATTCAGCCAAATTCTTAGTCATTCTAATACAGAGGGCGTATTTTGATACATATAACTCATTTTGCACGAAAAAGTAGTATGCTATATACAAAGCACCGATCAAATGTACTTCATTACTGCCCGGCTCTTGCTGTACCTGGAATCTCCTTTGAATAAATAAGTTATTGCTATTCATTGCGCCCTCCTTTCGTAAAATTTTAAATACTTTTAAAATGTTCTTAAATTATTGATAAAAAAAATACTTATCTATGTTATTAGTATAGCATTTTAAAGCGAATTTGTCAAGAAAAGTGTAATTTTTATATTAAAATTTAACAGTAGCACCGATTTGATGAGTATAATCCTGCATTCCAGCAGGCGCATCCTGCCAGGCAATAAACGTATAATCAACGTAATACGTTACTTCTTCTATATTTAGATGATCTGTCCTTTGGCAGCCCAATCCAAGGCTATATTTATATTTTCAAGCAGGAAACCAAAAGTAACATCCTGATTGATATACCATAAATACCCCAGATTTATACTAATAACCGCATCAGTATTACTAACACCAATAACTTCAGCGTCGAAGTAATAATAATTAAGCCCTACACCTACGGACATTTCCGGGGCAAAAGAAAAATTTCTCCCATAGGAAATTCCTGCCTGCCATAATGAAGTATTTACATTTTTCTCCTGATCATCAAATCCGCTATTATGAAAATACATGCCAATTCCACCCAAACTGCCGTATTCCTCATGATATGCTTTTTTAAGCGGCTGGGCAAACGCAGCATAATCATCGCTAACAAAATCCGCACTTACATAATCATCGCGGTTATTAATTATTCCAGAATAAGTAAATTCTTTTTCCTGCTGCCAGGCCAACCCCGCAGGATTCCAGCTCGCAGCATGAACATCATCAGATAAAGCTATATAAGCGCCTCCAAGCGAAATCGGCCTGCCACCGCCCTCGGCAGCTAAACACGCACCCCAAATATTCATTAGGCAAAAAATTATCAAAAATTGGTAAATAATCTTTAAATATTTCATCGATAAACTCCTTGAGTTAAACAATCACCCATTGAAACTACTGTTCGTAATAAATATCTAACTACGCATTTAAGTTGGTTATCATTTTTAATAATATTCGCAAAATATGGGCCGATTAAGTAATATACTGCAACAAACTGCCTGCCAAATGGCCGCTTTATTAAATATCTATCCCTAAATTTTCGTAAAATTTTTACGCAAAGATCATCCCTGGAACCAAAGCATACTGTAGCAACAAAGCAGTCGCTCCTGCCTGTATTTTCACTGCCTGCGATTCCTCCTATAGCAACAGTTGCCCGGTTATTCACCGCAGAACTACCTTCATAATTCGAACCATCATATCCAAAAGCAACATAATGATATGTAGTATTAGCCTCTATATTCGTATGATTAAAAGTATCCACAGCGCCAACCGATGCCGGTCTCGTACATAAAAGAGCACCATCAGTTTCACTAGCAGGATAAACTCCATCTGTACGGTAACGTACCATAGTACTCTGCACTGTTGCACGGCTTGAGTTTTTCCATCTAGTCACCACCCAGCTTGCGTTTGAAAAAGCAATAGGGCTTGCCGAAAAATCAGTCGGAGATAATAAAGACGCATTGATCTGCGTTTGCGGATCACCAAGTAAATTCAGCGTATAGTAACACCAGCGGTTAGCCGTATCATTAATAACTCCAACATGGTCTTCTTTGGCATCCTGCAATGCTTTTCCTAGATTAAGCTTTCCTTCAGAAACAACCCCATCCCAGAATTCACGGTGAAACCTTTGAGAAGGCCCGTCAGTACTTCCAGAAGCATACCAACCATAACGAGAATTACCAATACAAGCAAAAGCCCCTGCGCTTGCAACAACTAAATGTTCAAGCACGCTGTCTAAAGTCTCGTATGTAGAGGTCGCTGTAGTGCGATTATCAAAAGCACCAGAATAACATCCTTGCGTAAAACAAAGAAAATATTTTGTATTTGTCAGCGCGTCCGCGTCTGTGGTAGAAAATGTCTTGGAAAAAACAGTATTATTAGCATGCCCTAAATGATTTAGAATATGAATATTACTGTTCATTTTGTTTATCAGATTATTAGTTGTCCAAGCCCAATCCTGCTCATACAAAGAACTGAAATTAAAAAAACCAGAGCCATTCATCCCTACCGTAGTATATCCATTTGCACTAGAGCCATTTTGGATTTCCAGCATATACGGCTTCCCATAAGTAAGTGAATCAAGCTGTTCGCTGACCATACAGACATTTGTCCGATAACTGTCTGTGGAATTTTCGTACGCAATTGTTTTTTTAACAAAGTTAGAAACTTCTGTGGAAGAATCGACAGGAGCCCTGCCGACAAAAACATCGGCAACAAGATCAATATCAGTACCTCCTGTACCATCAGTAGCCTCTGCGTATATTCCATCCTCATCACTGTCAAATGTGCCGTCTAAACAAGCGTAATAGAGATCTGCAGGAATATTATTATCACCGCTTGTCCCATCAACATCTGCGTAAAATCCGCGGGCAGGAACAACCGGAGTTGCTTGAGTTTCCCCGCTGGCAAGACCGCTAGCATCTCCGTCACCGCCTAAAAGCACATATTCGGCTGAATGGTTAGAATAATAATCGCTTATAAAATTTCTCACTCTAGTCGCATTATCTGAAGCACCATCCGGACGGATTCCTGAATAATTAGCATAAATCCATTCAGTTGTAATAATTTCAGCGGTTAATCCCTGCGCCTGTTTTTGAGCAATCAGATCCTGAAAGGTATACGTTCCGGTAGCATTTTTCAATGCATCACTGGTAATTATTACATATTGCACTGAATGTAAAGGCTTAATAGCAGGCTGTACACCAGAATAAGTTTTCCCCTCTTCGGAATTATCAACAAATTTTTCAACTTTTGCCATATCAGACGGCAAGCCGCGAAATAACTCATGCGGTTTGGCACCGGCAACATCTTCCAATTCAATGGATAAATTCATGTTTTCATAATACGATATCTCTCCGGTTGCCGGCACATAACTAACCGGATATAAATTGATAATAGCAACCTGATATCCTCTTATAAATTGCGTAGATACCTGGCTATATAATTTTCCGGGATAATCATCGTATGAACTGTAAATTTTTGGATCCGGCATTGTAGGAGTAATGCTTCCTTGATAACTAAGCGGAATAGGCATTGGCACAGGTTCAACACGATAACTACCTTCAAGAACCTTTTTATCTGTCCAATTCACATTAATTCCCGTTACTTTTTTGCCATATGGAACCAGAAATTTTACGGTCTTTACCGGGAGCGAAGGTTCTGCAGGATCTCCGGAATTAATCAGGCCTTCAATACTGACCCGGTCAAAATTATTGACTCTATTTATTAAAACTTCTTTAACTTCAGCAGTGAGGTTATTCGATTGTATCTTTAAATGAAAAGCCGGCTCGCTATTTGCCTGCGAATAAACAGAAGGCACACTAAAAAACATTAGGAGAAAACTATAAAAAAACCAAAAAAATATTTTTTCTGTTGAACTATTTAACTTCATCTTTATCCTTGTCCCATTCTATCCATTTCCGCTGTGCCTCCTGCACTGCATCTTCTATTGCCTGCTCACGAACAATCCGTTCTTCCTCTTTACGGCCGTAATCCTGTTGTATAATATGCGGAGTTATAAAAACAACGATTTCTTTTTTTGTTTTTGTCTTCGCACTGCTTCTAAATATCAGCCCGAGTAAAGGAATATCGCCGAGAAACGGCACTTTTGTCTGAATTTTCGATTCGCTATCTTTGATCAATCCCCCCAAAACAATGGTCTTACCATTTTTAACAACCACCGTAGTATCAGCCTGTGTAGTATCTACAGCAAGCGAATTATTCACCTCGGCAACCCGGCGCGCTGAACTAACTTCCGGATGTATTTTAAGCGTAATATAATCATCTTTGCTGATCTTAGGAGTAACATTCAATTTTACACCGACATCAATAAACTTGGTTTCTTCCGTTTGAGTATTAGTTTCTTTATCAATATAAGTTACCAGATACGGCTCCGAACTTCCAACTAATATGTTTGCCTCTTTATTATCCACGACAACTATCCTCGGATTTGACAAAATATTGGTGTCAGTCATATTTTCCAAAGCCTGTATCGTAGCTTCATATTGATCCTCATCTAACGTTCCCACTTTCAGAGTCCCTCCACTGCTTATACTTGCCGGCAAATTTGCGCCAATTCTGACTGCATTTTCTCCCGCAGTACTAAGATATTCCCAATTAATACCTAACCCTTTGGTCTTATCCAAAGAAACCTCAATGATTCTTGCTTCGATCAATACCTGCTGAGAACGCTTATCCCAGTTACTGATTAACATGTCAGTTTTTTCGATAACTTCAGGGATCGCCCTTACCACTAAACTGTTAGTGCGTTCATCAATAAAAATCTCCCCTTCCTGCTTAGGTATTATCTCAAGAAGTTTAGTTTGAAGCTCCTTTGATTCCGCATAATTGAGATTATACACCTTAGTAACTAGCTTGCGATCTAAAACAACAATCGACTCCTCAATTTCATTTAATACATCAACTGTATCCGTTACTATTATCTGATTCGACATCGAATTTATCTCGATTCTGCCCCGCGGTGATTTTATTGAATTAAGCACTTGCCTTAAATCTCCGGCTTTAATATTTTTTAAAAAGAAAATCCGGCTGATCAGTTTTTCCGTTTGTTCCTGCTGCAAAATATCCTGCTGCGTAAAAACCTTTATTATGCCGCGTTCATGCTTATACATGAAATTGTTTGTCTCCAGGATCGCATTCAAAGCCTGTTCGACACTAACATCATCTAATTTTGCCGTTACTCTGCCTTGCACATTGCGGCTAGCGACTATATTTACCTGGCCCTGTTCAGACAGTAACCTTAAAACATCAAGGATACTCATATTTTTCACATCAAGATTCATGCGAAGCACTTGCAAATCATCCTGCGCATACATAATGTTTGCACTAAGAAGAGCCCCTAAAATAATTATAAAAATTAGCTCGAATTTATTTTTCATCATAGCCTTAACTCAAAATTTTTCCCATCTTTTTCCAAAACAACTTCCGCAAAAAAAATATTTAAACAAATTACTGTCAGGATAAAAGCAAGACAGCTTAAACAAATATTCAAGCTGTTTATAATTTTCAAACGCTGGTTTAATACAATAAAATTGTTTTCAATCATTTTTTTCCTGTTCCTTTGCCAACGCCGCGCTAAGCAGAAGCTGAACTTTTAAAGGCTCTCCTTGAGATTGCGCAGATATCTGGATGAATTTCACCGTAAACAAATAGGGTGAATCATCAAGATTATATAAAAATAACCCGCAATTCTTTAAATCTCCCTCTGTTTCCAATTTAAAGTCAAATTCTCCATAAAGGCTTTCTTCTTTTAACGCCAAAGGCTTAATATTGATCAAACTTAATCCAGCATTTCCTACCTTGGCTTTAATATCCTGCAATACTTCTGTGGATACTGTTTGTTTTATCTCTTTATTAGAAGAAAACTTACTGTCAAAATAACTGTATTTTTTTTCCAAAATATTTTTAGCTTGCAAAATATCATTTACTTTAACCAATGCATTTTCAATGCTAATTATTTTCTCATTAACCTCACGATATCTTGGCAGCGCAAAACTAAAAAAGAAAAAATAAACAACCCCGCCGACCACTATAAAAAAGTATGTATTCAGCAGCAATGATTCCCTTCGGCTTAAGTTCATACAGTTCCATTCTCATGTTTTTCCCTGCCTATAGTCGAACTAGGGCCATGGCCAGGATAAATTATTGTTCTCTCATCAAATATCATTATCTTGTTTTTTAAAGACTCAACTAATTGTGAATATGATCCTCCCGGCAAATCGGTCCTTCCCACACCCTGCTTAAATAATGTATCGCCGGTAAATAATATTCCATCTACTTTTAAGCAAATCCCCCCGGGAGTGTGCCCAGGAGTATGGATAACATCTAAAATCAAATCTCCGACACTAATTTGGTCATTATTTCCAAGAACTTTGATTTCACAATCAGGACTTATACTATAACCAAAATCATATTGAAGATTATCCTGGCTGTTTTTTAGTAATTTAATCTCGTCACCATAAATATATACAGGCAGATCAAAATCAGAAACAGCTCCGATATGATCAAAATGCCCATGAGTAAGCACAATCGCCACAGGAATAAGCTTTTTAGTTGAAATCACCGACGCTATTAACTCAGATTGAGCACCAGGATCGATAATAACAGCCTTACGGGAAAAAGAATCTGCCAATAAATAACAATTCGTCCGAAGCTGGCCAACAACTACTGTTTCAACAATCAATCTTTTATCCATAAAGCAGTTCTCTCATATCCAAATTCAAGCTTGATTTTTTTTTCAATTATTTCTAGCTCTTTCACAATATTGTCTTTTTCAGACGAGCTAAGATTAGTTTTTTTTAGGCTTATACGTAATGCTAAGAGCTTACTATTCAATTCTTCAAAATTTTTTTTGAATTCACTTTTAACCAGCAGTTGCAGCAACTTAAAATAATTTCCGGAATTATGCGCCATTCGATGTGCCAATTGCTGATTTTCCCCCAGCGATAAACGCGCCTCTTCAAGCGAGCTTACAACTAGAAGATAGTATTGTTCATATTGTTCTCTGAAGGATTTTTGAGGATACACCGTTTCTTCGTATTCTAAAACAGGCTCAGCTGCCTGCTGCGGATGGTTACGCCTATCCCGGCCGGAAACTCCGCTTGTAAAACCGCAGAGCTGACCGCTTAAAAATATCAGAATTAATATTTTCCCAGTATTTTTCATCGTCCTTGATTTAATCTTAATGCCAGAAATTCCGGCAGTTTTGCCCTTCTGATTTTATCCTGGGCTACAGCAATATTATACACAATTCTTTTTATTTCAACAAGTTTTTTTTTCGTATCGTAACTACAGCAACTAGCCGCAGTTATACCATCGCGAGGCTGCCCCGACACTGCCAACATTAATGATGGACTTTGAACCTGAGTCAATTTTATTTTTTTTCTTTGCAAAACAATAAATTTTATTATCACGCATTTGATATGCGCTAGCAATATGCGTATGCCCGAAAAAATTCCATAACGCATTTATTAATACCTTATCGAAAATTCTTCAAATTCATTAGTGGCTGCTAGCCAGGAAATTTGTTTATTTTGAATATATCCTTCAAAAACCTCATCTAAGTTTCTGATGAATTCTTCTACTGCTTTTTCCTGCCCTTCAACGATAATTTCCACGCGTCCATCTGAAAGATTTTTCACCCATCCCAAAAGTTTACAAACTTGTGCTAATTGGGATGCTCTGTATCGAAACCCCACTCCTTGTACAGCCCCAATATAGAAAATATGTGCCTGCTTCATCTGCATTTACATAACACCTCAATTTAAAACAACATGTTTATTTTAACAAATAAAAACCATAATCGTCAAGAAAAGTAATGGGCTAAAAAACCTTTTGCAAATCCATGGGAAATAGTATAAAATATTAACAAATTTTACTGCTAAACAGGTTTAGAGTTTTATGCAAAAAAAATTCATAATCACTGGCGGAATCGGAACAGAAATAGTTTCGCAAATTAAAAATTATTTTTCCGACCGTTTTAGCGTTATTTCTTCTGATACTGCTGAAGAGGTGACTGAAAAAATAAAAACAATAAAACCCAGTTTAATATTTTTAAGCAATGTTTTTCCTGACTGCTCCGACATACAAGAGCTAGCCATAGCCTTGCAATCTCATCCGAATACAGAAACCGTGCCTATTATAATCATTGCCAGCGATGTCTGCGAAAACAATGAGAAAATAAAACTGTTCCAAGCAGGCATTATTGACGGTTACTTCATCTTGCCATTTGATATCAATGAATTGACTGCATACTCAAATGTTTTTTTGCAAAGAAAATTTTTACAGGAAGAATTGGAAGAAAAAAATGAGTTATTACTTAAAATGGCTATCACAGATGACCTTTTAGACATTTACAACAGGCGCTATCTAATCCAACGCCTCGAAGAAGAAATCCAAAGAATTAAGCGCTACAATTACCATCTTTCGGTATTAATGATTGATTTAGATGATTTTAAGAAAGTAAACGATACCTTCGGGCATTCATTTGGAGATACTGTTTTAAAAGAAATCGCAGTTTTAATAAAAAAACATGCCAGGGCAACTAATATTATCTGCCGTTACGGCGGCGAAGAAATCGTTATTTTACTTCCGTTTACAAATTACACTGCAGCCCAGGTTATTGCTGAACGGCTCAGGAGTACTGTTGAAGCGCATGTTTTTTCTTGCGGCAGCAATACGTTCTCACTCACTATTAGTATTGGGCTAGTCGCATTTGATTCTCAAGATAATATTTCAATTGACAAGGTAATTATTTCTCTGGATAAACAGCTTTATATGGCCAAAAATAACGGGAAAAACAGAATTTCAGCAATTGAATTCAAACAAATCGATAACAGATTATAATCCGGGTATTTTAAAGTTGCCCATAGAAGCCTGCAGTTTTTGCGCTGCCATTTTTTGTACTTTTTCTGACGCTGCGTTTATGGCTAAAACTAATTCTTTTTCCAAACGTTCAGCTTTAGCTGCTTGAAGCATTTCATCGTCAATTTTGATAGACACTACCCTTTGAGTTCCACTCATCGTAATTTTTATTTTTCCCGCAGCAGATTCATGGTCAACACTTATCTCCTCAAGGCCTTTTTTAATTTCAGTCATCTTTTTTTGCGCTTCATAAATATTTTTTAGCTTATCCAGCATTTTCCCTCCTTTTTTTTTATTGCCCGTCAAATTTTATAATTAAAAACAATCTATTGCAAGATAAAAATGTTTCTTGCAATTTAATTACTATTGTCACATTTTTTTTCTTGTGATAATATATCTTCACATGTCAAACAATTAAAACAAAAGCGCTAAATTATGAAAACCGTTACAATCGCAAAAAACGCCGGATTTTGCTTCGGAGTTAAAAGAGCTATTAATCTCGCGCTCAATCTTACCTCTAAAAATACACCGGTATATATGCTCGGAGATATAGTGCATAACAGCCATGTAGTCAATGCAATCAAAAAAGCCGGGATTAAAAAAATCAGCAAACTTAACAAAAAAAATCCTGGCATCTTGTTAATCCGCGCCCATGGAGAAACCAGGCAAACCTATGAAACGGCAAAAAAGATCGGTTATTCAATAATTAATGCTACATGTCCGATGGTAAAAGAGATCCATTCTCTTGCGCAAAAATATGAATCAAAGAACTATAAAATTATAATCATCGGCGACAAAAACCATGACGAAGTAATCGCAATCAAAGGCAACCTTTACACAACTCCGATCATCATCAGCTCAAAAAAAGATATTAATAATAAAAAATTGCGCAATATCAGCAAAGCGGCAATTGTTGTACAATCAACTCAAAACCCCGAGGATGTCGAAAAACTGCTCACAAAGATTAAGTCTTTTATTGAAAATGTTGTTTTTTGCGATACTATATGCTATCCTACGCGCCAGAAACAAAAAGAGATATCCACGCTTCCATCTGCTCAGGATGCCATGATTATTATTGGTTCAAAAAATAGCGCTAACACAAAACGGCTTTTTGAAATCTCAAAATCTTTAAATACTAACACCTTCTGGATAAATTCAAAAAGTGAAATAAAAAAATCATGGCTTAAAAACAAGCAAAAAATCGGAATTGCTGCAGGCGCTTCTACCCCCGGGCACATAATTGAAGACATCTGTTCATTTATTAAATCACTATAAAAAACAGCATCGGTTCCACTGCGGATTATTTCAAAACTATATCAATCCGGCTGATTAAGCCTTCTCTTATTTGCTGCGCAAACGGTGCCGGAATAACCTGTGCATTAATAACGCTTTGCTTATTCTTAAAATCAGTAAGTTTAAACTCAACCGGTTTGACAGCGTTCTTTCCGAAGGTATCTTTCATCTTCTCGTTATGATAAACCACCAATGTTTTCCCCAGAAACTTAAAAGCATAGCAATTCTTCGGCAACTCTATCTCGATTTTGCCCCCTTCAGCCAAATAATATCCTGCTTTAGATTTTTGACTTGTAAACATCCATGACGCAAGCACCGGCTCAAATCTTAACACAAGATTTCCCTGCTGATCAATAAAAAAAGGCTTTTGGCCTAAATTCATCCATAACCACATATTAATAAATTCAGCTGTTGATCCGCTTAAACGCGCCACGAATCCGTTCCCATGTAAACTTTTATCCGGGAAAGCGCTGCTTACAAGAAAAGAAGAATTCTCCAATATGCTGCGGCCATAGCGCTCCGGCGGCTGAAACGGAATAAGAACATTCTTAAATTCATCAAAAAATTCTTTATGTAAACCGCAACGCAGTAATTCTAAAATAAATTTATACTCCATATGAAGCCATATTGATTCATTTTCAAGCCAACCGGGCGTAAATACGCGAGCCCTGCCGATTTCCTCGCTCAATTCTTTTAAAGGAGCATTTACCTTATACATTTTAAGTTTATCATCATACAACTCACTTTTTCTGGTATTTATATAAATTTCTTTTACTTTATCCGCATTTCCTTGGATTCGCAAAGCATGCACCTGCGCTTCAAGAAAAAGCGGCAGCGGTATCTGTTTAAAAATCTTTGGTTTTATGCATACCAATCCGTCTTTACTTAGCTTTAAACCTTTATTCTTCTCATCTTTAATTTTTTCGAAACGGATAACTTCGTTAATATAATAAGTATGATAAAGGCCGGTCTTTTTATCTTTTGCCTTATAAATTGCGTCATCAAGCTTAATTACCATTCTCTCTAATATTTTAAGCAAATCAGGAATTGCCATCTGCTCTTCGTTGCCTGATATCCCATCTTTTATCTTCCTGCGGTAATCTTCCTTTAACGAATATACTTCATTCCAGTAAATAAGATTACGCCCTTTATTTTTTGTTTTGAGAAACTTAACTATATTACAGTCAATTTCTCTCAAAAACCTACTTAACTCCTCAGGTAAGAAAATTTCTCCGAATACTTTCAAATCATTCAGAGCTTTCATTAAAAAATCGATAAGCCGTTTTAGTTCTATCGTCTCACAAACAGATGAACCGAATAACCCCGGCAGGCCGTTTAATGCATCATACCATCCAGGCTTGTTAGCCTCCATTTCGATACCACTGCCGAAAGGATCCAAAGAAGCAATTTTATTCGCGATTAAACAGATTATTTTTACTAGCAGAGTCGTTTTATAAACATGGCCTTTCCCATTTTCCGTTCTAACCGCCCAATCACTACTGCTAATTTTACGGCTTAAGTGAGAATCCTCTTCGATCTCCTCCATTGACACTGCGTGATACTGCCTCACCCTGCCTTCAAAAAGAACATATTTTTCATCCCGGTTCTTAACTTTTACAAAATTGTTAAAAAAAACAAATTCCTTTTTTTCTAACAAAACTTCTTTTAGTCTCTCCGGATAAATACCCAAATATGCCTCAATAGCATCCAGATTATATGTCCAATGGTCAACCCAAAATCCATCTCCGTGCTCGGCATTCTCCTGTTTTTTACAACATGAAAGCACTTCTTTTAAAAATTTCTCTTTATCGGTTTTAAGCACTATCTGCGCATTTTCCAGGAACATAAAAAGATTTCCCAAAGAAAATTGGGTCCGCATAAATTTCAAAACCTTCTCAAAATCAGAACGATTTTTAAACAAGCCGTGTAGTTTTTTAAAATCATGCTCCTTCTCTAGACGAAAAAAATCGCCAAAAACAACCAGAGGATTAAACCCATCCAGTTGAATAAGATTAAAAAATGTGCTTATATTGCCGTCTTTTACATCGGCGTTAAACCAAACATCATTACGGCGGTTTTGATTTATATCACGGTAATTTCCGTTACCCTGTGAAAAATAAGTTGGTTCGGTCAAAAAATTATTATAATCCCGTTCAAGATCTCCGTGCTTCCTTGAATAAACATGCACAGTATGATTTTTATCTTTTCCATTTATACTCAGCGCAAGCCCGCCGCGAAGAACATTATCCAGGTAAGTCTGCTGGCAATAAAGATCATATACGGGCAAACCACTACACGTAAAAATATTGTTCTGAATTTTACTTATTTCTTCCTGATATTGGATGCATTTTTTATTAAGAAATTCATTATCATGCGCCTTATCAATTAATTGCTGCAAGTGTTTTTCATCCTGCGCATAACCAATCAAGCTTATAAGCTCAAGCTCTTCCTGCGGTTTAAGATTTTCAGCGCAAAACCCAAAGGCAGACGGCGTTTTACTGCGGGTAATCTGCTCTACGGGAAACTTAAAATCTTTTTCATAAAATTTCTGCGGATAATCAAAATTACTTATTGCGGAAAAAACGGTTTTCGAATCAACTATGAGCCCGCTTTTCTTATAGCAATTATGCTTTCCATAGAAATTATAATAAAAATTTCCTCCTTTGATATAAAGAACCTGCGGCCTATCAGTCGGATCAACTACAAGTTTATAGTAAGCAGCTTTATGTTTTGTGACAAAACTAACCTGCATCCACGCTTCGATTGTCCTACCCAGTTCTTTTAAGAATCGGTCGCTGACGCCATAAGGCACAATCTGCGGCAACCCATCAAGCACTTCAATTTTTTTAACTTTTTTTGAATTATTTCTTATAGTTACCTTGCGCATTAAAGCTGCCAAAGGCTCATTTGCCAATGCAAAATAATCCACCTCTATTGTAAACCCTAAACTATGATTAGTTTCTCGAATCTGAAATTTTTGAGAAGAAATATGCATTTCCCGTTCAAGGTCAAGGCTTTCACTGACTATATCGTTCTGAAAAGGCTCATATACCTCAACATTCTTCCCATTGCTGATTTTTAAAAAAGTACGGAAACCCCGCATATTCACAAACTGCCAGGCATGGTTTGCCGGAAAAAACTCCAGAATCGAGCATTTCTTATTCTCAGTCCCAAAACTCACAACACCTTGGCAACGGTTTACATAGAAAACCCACATAGGAATCCCAAACAACCCGGCAATCCCAGGGAAAAAACTCGCAAACGGCTTAGCCAGGTCATAGTTTTTGATAACAAATTGCCCGTCATCCTTCAAATAATATTCAACTCTTCTCTCTTTTTTCACCTTGCAGGCTCCTTTTGTTAAGAAAAAATATTACTTCTATTCAAACAGAGAAATATTTTACCATCAAAACCGTATTTGTAAAGAAAAAACGACCTGCCCCTTATTGGTGCTAGTTTTAGCGCTAAATATCCGAAATTAATAGCCCAATATTTATCAGGCATAACTGGAAAGCTTTTTTATACGCTTTAGCATATTCGGATGAGTTGTAAAAAATTCAAAAAATTTATCAGACACACTCAATTTAAGCGTTATTTCATTCAAAATTTTCAACTCTTGAGCATCTATTGTGCCGCTGTTATCCAAATCTATCTGTCTTAATTCCTTTATTTCATTAAAAGCCCGGTTAGGGTCATTGGCAAAAAATGCTTTTACTGACTGTACTTCTCTAAGTTTCTCCCTGGGAATGTGCGCGCTGGCATACACTAATTTATATAAAGCTGAAGCAAGGTTTTTAGGATGGTTCCCTAATGCTACTGAACCGCGGTCAGCAAAATACTCACGTATGCGTGAACCGTAAAGCACAAGCAAATTCGTAATAAAATACATCACTAACGTAGCTGCCCCCAGCAATAAAATATGATTTCCATCACGCCTGCTCCTGCCACCTTGTCCCCAAAATAAAATATGCGACGCAATCCGATAAAGCACAAGAGGAACTACGCTTAACAATGTAATCGTAAGCACATCACGGTTTTTTATATGGGCTATTTCATGCCCTAAAACAGCACGTAATTCATCCGGGTTAAGTAACTGAAGCAATTTTTCAGTCACGCACACACGGCCATCGCTCAACCATCTGCCATAAGCAAACGCATTAGGAATAGCCACCGGAGAAATTCCTATACGCGGCATTGGAATATTAGCGGTTTTAGCCAAATCCCTGACCATTAAAAAAAGCTCCGGATACTGATTCTCACGGACATACTGAACACGCATTGACCACTCAACCATTTTCGGCCCAATAAAATATTGTATAATAACAAAAATGGTAGTCATCATGAAATAAGCTGTAATATTCACCATGCCCATGGCATAAGAAAGCATAGAAATAACCGCGTACAAAAAAGCAAACATTAATGTTACTAACGCATACATTCTAATATTTAATAAAAACATAATCACCTCGACTTTTCAATTAGACTCTCATGCATTTTGCCGATGCACTTGCAACAAGCTCTTGTTTTTCATTTTTACAATCTGCCAATGTATATACAATCTTTTTCTCTTCTCTTGCTATCCAAGCCTCAATAAAAAGCCTTTCGCCAACATATACCGGTTTTTTAAGACGCAAATTAAGTTCCGCACTTACCGCTTGTTTATCAAGTTTCCACAGCAAACTAACCATTGCCTCATCAAGAACCATCCCGATAATGCCTCCATGAATAATTCCGGAAAAACCCTGATAATATTTTTGTGTAGGGAATTCACAGCAGATTCTTGCCCCTTGGACAAGATCAAATTTCAACTTTAACCCCTTATCATTTTTTTTCCCACAAACAAAACAAAAACCATCATCACGCAATTCAATCGCCTTCATAATTATTAAGATTATAAGTTAACCGGTAGGCTTTTCTATTTTCCAAGGATTAAATTTAATAAAAAACACCTATGGAAAATAGCAATTGCTATTTTGTTAACTTTTCGGCGTTTTTAAGATAATCCAGAAAGTATTTTTTGTCCTGAGGTTCGATATAAGTTATCTCAACCCCAACAGGAAAAACACTTTTCCCTTCGTCGTTCTTTAAAAGCGTACCAATCCAACGCACATTGCCTTCGACCATAGTAAGATCAGGGTTATTAGGGACGTCAACACTCATACTTAATTCATCATTTATTCTGGGCCGCACATCCGAAAAAATACAAAAACCATTTTCGCTGGCATCCTGACTAAAAGTACCTATATATTTCTTTTCATCAGAGCCCTCTACATTAAAACGAACAAATAACGAGGTTAATATCCTTTTTCCTTGTCTTCGTTCTTCCATGAGAACCTCCCTGTTTAGAGGTTATTAAATATTCCTCAGGCTAAAGCCTGCGGCTTCCTTACAGCTAATTCTTTATTCAAATATTATATCGTCTTTTTAAAATTTTACCATTTAATATGCTTTTTTGCAACATCATTTATTATCTTCTTCTTCAAGAACTACTCCAGACCTTGAAATAGGCGCTATATCAATAATAACCAGCATTCCCTTATCTATAGTAAGCAAACAACTTTCTTTATTATTTTCAAAATTTAAAATAACCCTACCGAATTCGACAGAATTTATTAATTTCCAACCGTTTACTACCATATTTTTCTTATAGAATTCTATTAGTATCCCAATATCCGCCTTGCCGGAATAATTCAGGGTACCCATTCTTGTATTATTATTTTCAAAAATAAAAGAACTTTTTCGATTCAATATAAAACCAGAAGGTACAGGTAGATCTTCAAAACGTAGTTGTGTGGAAATTTCAAGCTGCTGGTCTGTTCTATAATATGTATCGGAATCGTTTCTCATAGAACCACCGGCACAGCCATTACAAACAAATAGAATTAATACCCAGAATAAAATACTATCAAAACATTTTATTTTTTTCACACCAGCCTCCTAGATTAGTCAATCTCCTTCCCTATCTTAATAAATCTCCGTTTATCTGCGGAATAAAACTCGGAGATTTTCAGCGGGAGATTAATATTATTCATTTTAAACGTTCTAATAACCGTGCTACCATTTTTTCACTTTTTCTAAAGATATTCTCTTTAATATAGTCTTCTTCCAATCCAGCTGCTCTGCCAATTAGAAGCGCTTGCTCCTTAGTAATCAGATTTTCCGGCATATGCGTATCAGTATTAATAACCAAGGTGGCATTTACTTCTAATGCAGTTTTTGCCACATGCCCATTAGTCAAACAATGACCGTTCCTTGCGCTAATTTCAAGGCAAACCCCTTTTTGCGCGGCAAGTTTAGCATCTTCTATTTCAATAAGCCCAGGATGTGCAAGGATATCCACTCCGGCTTCTATCGCCAATCGGTTTGTCTTTGGCCTAACTGGTTCTGCTAATGTTTGCCCATGCCCGACGACTAAACAAGCACCGTTATTGCGCGCATATTTAACCAATTCAAGAAATTCTTCTGGCAATATATGAGTAAGCTCCACGCCGGGAATAATCTTTATATCCAATTTTCCGGAAAGTTTTTTACAAATTTTCAAGATTCTCGGCAGAACAAAATCAATATTTGAACTATCCGCATGGTCAGTAATACCGATTGCCTTATATCCAATACTCTCAGCACGCCTTATCAGCTCAGCAGGCAACAAAACTCCATCACTCAATAAAGAATGTGTGTGAAGATCAATCATCTTATAATTCCAGCCTTATCCTGTAATGCCAAAAGGAGTCTTTTATTCAAGTTACACTTCGGTACCCGAAGATATCATCAATGAATAAACTTCATTCGGGGCAATTAACATTTTTACCGGTTAGTAACAGTTACTAACAACTATGCGCTTATTCCTATCTAATTGCTTTTAGCTTTTGGTTTTTAGCTTTTAATTTATTTGGTGCCCCTGAGACGATTCGAACGTCCGGCACACGGTTTAGGAAACCGTTGCTCTATCCTTCTGAGCTACAGGGGCAACTCCTGATTTCACTTGCTATAGCTGCTTGTCTTACTCAAGGCACAAAGCAGCAAGTACAATTTTAAAAAAATTATCCTGTTCAAATATTTGACTTTACTAATATAAAACCGTTAATAAATTTTGTAACTTGTTTTATTATAACATAATACATCTAAAAATCAAAGCAGATTCAAGCAAAAAAACTCATTTTTTTTAAATTTCATATTACTAAACACAGAGAAATCTACTGGATAAAAGTCATTAAGCTAGAAAACTCAAATGCCAGAAAGCCATTAATACTCGGCCTTCTGTAAATCAAGCAAATATAAGAATCCTTATTATCTGCCTTACTGTTTAATATCCGGCCCTGGTTCGTTTAGAACTTTCTTAATTATTCCCAAATTCTTTAATATTGTCTGCTGTTCATATTCAGGATCAATCTGCGCCGCTTTTTCAAAATACATCTTTGATTCAATTAAAAGATGTTTATATGTATCTTTCCATTCGGACAGTAACAAATTATAGAATTCAAACGTATTGAATCCAAGCAAAAAAGCAATTCTAACATTATTGGGATATTTGCTGTCTAATTGTTTAAGCCCTTCCAAGGATTCTATGTAAGAACACAATCCTTCACCTGCCAAATTTGAATAAACACTGATTTCAACTTCCTGCTGCTCCAACGCGTTTTCCGACATTTGCGCAAAAACATCCTTCCGGTGGCAAATTCGAAGGTATTGTTTATAATAATCGCTCATTCCATCAAAATCTGATTTTTCACAGCATAAAGCCGACATC
The DNA here is from genome assembly GCA_016213925.1 of Candidatus Omnitrophota bacterium. GTDB lineage: Bacteria > Omnitrophota > Gorgyraeia > B26-G9 > B26-G9 > JACQZH01. The sequence goes on from JACQZH010000017.1 coordinate 32,425, forward strand.
TCAAGAAACAGTCTTTTATAAGTATAGTAATCCTTATTACTTTTTAAACTTTCAAAAGTTCTTTTTCGTTTTGGGACAGTGTCTAAGATTGAGCAATAATACTCTTCTGCTTTGATCAAATCTCCGCTGAAAAAGTAAAGAAAAGCTAACCTTCTTTTTATGTCAATTCTTTCCGGAACTATTTTTAATAAAGATTCACCGCTATAGAAAGCTTTGGCGAAATCTGGTTCAGCAATGCCTGTTAAAAACTTAGCTGTAAAAATCTTTTCCGAATCATGCACTTCTGCGGTAATAAACTTTTCCCTTGCCTGAGGAGCTACTTTTACGGCTTTGATAGTGCCTTCGAGCAATTCGCTGACAAATTCTTTAATCTTTTTTGTAATATTTTCATTAAAAGCCTTACATTTCGGATAGAAAATAATAAAAGCGGCAATAATTGCAATGCCTATAACTATATATTTCAAAGTTAAAAAAATTTCGTCTTTATCCAAAACAATTTTCCTTTCTCATCCGATATCCCATTTAGAGAATTACCCTTATTTTAAATGTTATATCCAAAATGAGCAAGCAAAAATTATCGCTCAAGTATAGACTCTCGACATCATTTGCCTTTCCAAAAGCTGAAAGGCTTTACTCCCCTTAGAAAATATAAACAATTTCACGAACGATATCCCGGAGAGGGGATAAAACTAATCTTCTTTGCAATAAAAAAGAGAGAGATGCGCCAGTCATCTCTCTCTTTCGCTATGCATTAAATTATCAATACTTAATTACCGCACTTACCGGATAACCCTTAAGTTTTTCCCTTCCATCAAGAAAAGTCAATTCAATAAGAAAAGCAATGCCGCTAATTTTCGCATTAAGCTTTTTAAGTAAACGGCTTACTGCAGCAATTGTACCTCCTGTAGCCAATACATCATCAACTATTAATACACGTGCATTCTTTTGTAAAGCATCTTGGTGTATCTCCAAAGTATCTTTACCATATTCTAGCGCATAAGTGATACTATGCGTTTTATATGGGAGTTTGCCTTTTTTTCTTATCAGCACAAGCCCGGCATTTAATTTATATGCAAGCACCGCACCAAAAATAAACCCGCGCGCTTCTACGCAAACCACATTATCGATTCTTTTACCCTTATATTGATTGTAAATTGAATCAATAGCTCTTTTATATGTTTTAGCGTTCTGCAATAAAGTCGTAATATCTTTAAAAACTATCCCTTTTTTAGGAAAGTCCGGAATATCGCGAATTGACTTGGCCAAAACATTTGAATTTTTCATTTATTCATCTGCCTCCTTCATATATACTCTTAGTTTCTTCAAGGCATTGTTTTCGATCTGTCTAACACGCTCCCGGCTAATTTTAAAACTCTTAGCGGTCTCCTCCAAAGTCCGGAATGTACCATCTTCCAATCCGTAACGTAAAACCAGAATATGTTTTTCCCTTTCAGACATTTTTTCAAGCAATTCTGCGATTTTTTCCTGACGTAGCAAGCGGCTAAGCTCTTCAAACGGAGAAACCGCAGTTTCATCTTCTACCAGGTCCATGAATTCGCCGGTAGAATCATCGCCTATCGGCCTATGCAAAGACGTTGTCCGAGTTACAATCTCGCTCAAACGCTCTGCCTTCTTAACAGAAATACGCATTTTTTTCGCTAATTCATTCAGTGTCGGAGAACGGCCGATCTGATGAGTCAAGCGTTCCGTAATACGTTTCCTTTTTGTTATCGTCTCGGTAAGATATACAGGTACTCGTATGGTCTTACTCTGGTTGGCGATAGCCCTGGTTATATACTGGCGTATCCACCACGCTGCATAAGTACTAAACCTATATCCTCTTTTCGGCTCGAATTTTTGGACCGAACGCATTAATCCCAAATTGCCTTCTTCTATTAAATCCGTAATTGGAACACCGAGAAAACTATATTTTTTAGCAATGTTAACCACCAAACGTAAATTCGAACGAATCATTAATTTACGCGCCGCGACATCACCGCGCTTAGCTTTCTTAGCAACCTTCATTTCCTCTTCAGCAGTTAATAAAGGGATATTCTTTATATCTTTAAGATATAGCCGTATCGGATCCATCGCCATATTTATTTCTTCTTTCTTTTATTTGTTTTCTGCTTATTTGATTCCAACGCTGCCTGCGCTGCTGCCAGCCTCGCAATTGGAACTCTAAAAGGAGAACAAGATACATAGTTCATTCCTACACGATGGCAAAACTTCACTGAATCCGGATCACCGCCGTGTTCACCGCAGATACCAACTTTTAATTCCGGACGAGCTGAACGCCCACGCTGAATACCCAGCGTAATTAATTCTCCAATACCTTCCTGATCAATCGTCTGAAAAGGATCATCCGGCAAAATCTTATTAGTTAGGTATTCCACCAAAAATGAGCCGATATCATCACGAGAAAAACCAAATCCCATTTGAGTCAAGTCATTGGTTCCAAAGGAAAAAAATTCAGCACATTGAGCCATTTTGTCAGCAGTCAGCGCCGCACGCGGGATTTCAATCATCGTTCCATACAAAAAAGGAATCTTCTTTACATTAAGTTTTGCTAAAACTTGCGTATATATCTCATCCACAAGCTTTTTTTGGTTTTCAAGTTCATTTAACGTGCATGTTACAGGAATCATAATCTCAGGAAAAGCCTTTTTACCGGCTTTGTTTAATTCTCCGGCAGCTTCAAGAATAGCACGCACCTGCATCATTGTCACCTCAGGATAAGTCACACCTAATCGCACTCCACGGTGGCCCAGCATAGGATTATTTTCACGTAAACTCTCTGCTCGCTTGCGCAGTTCATCCATATCCACTCCAAGCTCTCTTCCCAATGCTTCCAGCTTATCTGGGGTATGCGGCACAAACTCATGAAGCGGCGGATCAATAAGCCGTATAGTAACCGGCATGCCTTTCATTATTTCAAGCGTTGCCTTTATATCATTCTTAACAAACACGAACAACTCATCTAACGCTTTTTGCCGTTCATCCTTTGTTTTGCTCATAATCATTTTCCGCAGTAAAAACAGCGGCTTATCAGAACCTTCACCGTAAAACATATGCTCAATACGGAACAATCCAATCCCTTCCGCGCCAAACTGGATTGCTTTTGCCGCATCTTTGGGAGTATCAGCATTGGTCCTTACCTTAAGTACTCGTACTTTATCTACCAGTTTCTGGATATCTCTATAAGACTGGTTGTGTTCCACATCAACATCAACTAAACCCAGGTTACCCTGATAAACTAAACCTTTAGTTCCATTCAAAGTAAGCCAGTCGCCTTCATTAACAACCGCACCGCTTTTCGTCTTAAACGATTTATGATCACTTGCAATTTCTATATCAGCACAACCGACAATACAGCACTTTCCCCAGCCGCGGGCAACTAATGCGGCATGCGATGTCATACCACCTTTGGACGTCAAAATAGCCTGCGATTTATGCATACCATCCACATCTTCCGGAGACGTTTCTTCTCGCACCAAAATAGTCTTTTCTCCTCGCCCAGCCCAAATTACCGCTTCCTCAGACGTAAAAACTACACGGCCTTTAGCGCCCCCGGGGCCAGCAGGTAAACCTTTAGCAATCGGTTTATTTGCCAGCTCTGCTTTCGGGTCAATCATCGGCAGCAAAAGCTCAACTAATTGATTCGGTGCAACACGCATTATTGCCGTATTAGCATCAATAAGTTTCTCTTTATACATTTCCGTAGCCATGCGCACTGCAGCAACACCGTTACGTTTTCCAACCCTGCACTGCAACATAAACAGCCTGCCTTTTTCTATGGTGAATTCAATATCCTGCATGTCCTTATAATGTTTTTCCAGCCGGTCCTGGATTACGTCTAGTTCTTTATAAAGCTTCGGCATAATTTTTTCTAAAGTAGGGAAATGTGCGCTTTGCGCATTTTTTGAATATTCATTAATCGGTGACGGAGTTCGTATGCCGGCAACTACATCTTCACCCTGCGCATTAACAAGATATTCTCCATAAAAATTATTCTCACCATTCCCGGGATTACGCGTGAATGCAACTCCCGTAGCGCAATCATCACCCATATTGCCGAATACCATGCTCTGTACATTCACAGCCGTACCCCATTCATCAGGAATACGCTCAATACGGCGATACTCAATAGCGCGTTTCCCATTCCAGCTCATAAAAACAGCGCCAATCCCTCCCCAAAGCTGTTTCATCGGATCCTCGGGAAAAGGCTTACCCAGAATCTGCAATACGAGTTTCTTGAACTCAGTTACAAGAGCTTTAAGATCTTCAGCTGTTAGTTCAGTATCCAGGCTGTAACATTTACTTTTTTTAACTTCTTCGAGTTTTTCATCAAGAATTTTGCGAACTCCCTTGCCTCCTTTAGGCTGCAATCCTTCAGCTTTTTCCATAACCACATCAGCATACATCATAATCAAACGGCGATAGGCGTCATAAGCAAAACGAGCATTGCCTGTTTTTTCGATTAGGCCCAGTACAGTAACATCATTAAGCCCGACATTAAGAACAGTATCCATCATACCCGGCATTGAACGGCGCGCTCCGGAACGTACAGATACCAGCAACGGGTTTTTAGCGTCGCCGAATTTTTTCCCCATCAGCGTTTCTACGCGGGCAAGTGATTTGGCCACCTGCGATTTCAACTCACTAGGATAGGAACGTTTATTCGCATAATAATAAGTGCAAACCTCGGTTGTTATTGTAAATCCCGGTGGGACTGGTAATCGTAATTTAGGATGCCCTGCCATCTCTGCCAAGTTAGCACCTTTACCGCCAAGTAGATTTTTCATGCTCTCATTTCCATCGGCTTTTCCGCCTCCGAATGAATATACATATTTCTTTGCCATTGCCTTAAAGTCCCCCTTCCATTACTCTATCTTACATATAATATTAAGCCAATTTGTCGGTTAAATATTTTTCCAATATACTAGTTTCTATCCTTTCCTGCTGCATTGAATCACGTTCTCTCACTGTAACCCTATTATCTTCTAATGACTGCACATCGACAGTTACACAATATAACGTGCCGATCTCGTCCTGCCGGCGATATAGCTTCCCGATAGCAGCAGTGTCATCGTATTTTACCACAGTCTTATTTTTTAAGCTATCACAAATTTTTTTTGCCATTTCCACTATATCAGCGCGATTTTTAAGCAAGGGCAATACAGCAACCTTATACGGAATAAGTTTTTTATCAAGCCCAAGCACAATCCTGATTGTTCCATTCACCTCCTCTTCTCTATAAGCATCAACCAAAAAAGCTAGCGCTGCCCGGTCAACTCCGCCGGAAGGCTCAATAACATAAGGCAAAAACCTCTTATTTTTCGCTTGGTCAAAATAAGTAAGGTCTTTTGCGCTTAAATCCGCATGCTGTTTTAAGTCAAAATCTCCTCTATTCGCAATTCCTTCCAATTCCGACCAGCCAAAAGGAAATAAATACTCAATATCAGTACAAGCCTTAGCGTAGTGAGCTAGCTCATTTTGCGCATGAACGCGCAAACGCAACTTTTCTTTTTTAATACCTAAATTCAGATACCATTCAAATCTTTCCTGCACCCACTTTTCATACCATTGCTGAGAATCTTCCGGGCTGACAAAGTACTCTATTTCCATTTGTTCGAACTCTCTGGTCCGGAAAGTAAAATTCCCTGGAGTAATTTCATTTCGAAAACTTTTGCCGATCTGGGCTATACCAAACGGCAGCTTGCGATGACGCGAATTTATAACATTCAAAAAATTAACAAATATGCCTTGCGCGGTCTCCGGGCGCAAGTATGAAACAGCGCCTTCATCTTCTACCGGCCCCAGAAAAGTTTTAAGCATAAGATTAAAAAGTCGAGGAGGCGTCTCTTTTAAATTTATATCCGCTTTACACTCCGGACATTTTTTAAAATCGCCTTCTCCGGGGAGATGGTCTATGCGGAAACGTTTTTTACAATTTTTACAATCAACAAGCGCATCAGTAAAACCATCAACATGGCCAGAAGCTTTCCACGTTTTAGGATGCATTAATATTGCCGCGTCAAGGCCCTCTATATCATCGCGCTTATGTACTACAGCCTTCCACCAAGAATCTTTTAAATTACGTTTAAATTCCGCCCCCAGAGGCCCATAGTCCCATGTACTTGCCAATCCGCCGTAAATCTCTGAACTTGGAAAAATAAACCCTCTGCGTTTACATAAAGAAACAATTTTATCCATATCTTTTTCAGACATATGCCGTTTTCATCTTTCCCATGAATTTAATTGAATTGAACTGTTCGCCCACATGAAAATCTATAAACCTTCTGAGCATATACTGCAGTTCTTTCCTCACGCTTTCAATAATTCTTAAATTCGCAATTTTTTCCAGTTCATTATTTTCGATATAATTAACTGTCGCAATAGTCCCCTGAAGTACTTTGTGTGCACTATGATCGCGGGCAAAGCATTGCATACAAAGAAGTCCGCCTAAAACAAAACTGAACTTGCTCTCTTTTAATACTTGGCTTCCACAACTGACACAATTATCGAGACGCGGCTTAAAACCGGAAAGATTTAAAAATTTAATCTCAAAAATTTGCGCAATGTTTAATATTTTATACTGTTTATTCAAAAAATTCAAGAATTTCTTAACCAGCTCAAAAACCTGCGGATTTTTTTCGCCTTGAGGCATTGCCGCGCTCACAAGTTCAAGAAAATAAGTTGCATAAGTAAAGCGCTCAATATCCGTATCTATTGCATTAAAATGATCAATTAAATCTGCCTGGCTGATTATATGGAAGCCGCTTTTATCATTTTCATAAAATACAATTTTATTATAGCTTATTGGAGAAAAATTCGTGCCGAATTTACCGGCTTTACGTTTTGCCCCTTTAGCCTGGGCGTAAATTTTTCCAAAATCACGCGTAAGTAAACTAATCAGATAGCTCGTCTCACGATAGTCTTTACGGTCTAATACTATCGCTTCAGTTTTATGAATACTCATATCATTACCTGCAAAATATAAAATATCAGGCTGGTTAACCCTACTCCGACCAATGCTCCGGCAATAACCTCCTTAAAAGAATGGAACCCCGGCCTGATTCTACTTTGTGCGACAAGAATCGCAAGAATCAATACCAGGACAATTAGTAATTTGCTGTGCGAAACAAAAAGTACTGTTGTCCAGATGGAAAAAGAAACTGCTGAATGTCCGGAAGGCATTCCTCCTCGTAACGGCTGGCCGTAACCGTGTTTGGCTTTAGTAAAAATAACTGTTACTAAAACAATCAGCAACGATATAAAAGTAATATGCAGCGGTTTTTCTCTTATATAATCGATTGTCGTTTGAAAGGTATCACGGGGGACATTTGCCAAAAACAGTAAATATCCAACAAACACAGCGTTGACCGCTGCGACCAAAACAGCTCCGGCGCAAATATCTTTTATTATCCTTGCTAAAGGGTGAAATTCATTGGTTATTAAATCTATAACCAGCTCCACTGCGGTATTAAACATCTCTGCTAAAAATACAAAACAAATAGTCAAAAGCAGTAAAATTAGTTCTGATTTCGAAAAATTGAAATAAACTCCCATCAGCAAAGCAATAATGCTGCATAAAAAATGTAGCCGCATATTTCGCTGGGTCTTTAAAACATACAGAAAACCTTCAATTGCATAATTAAAGCTTTCAAAGAGCCTCCTTTTATGCATATTCCCTTAAAATCCTTTCCTGATTTTTTTTCATTTCCGAAAATCCTTTTTTTGTCGTATCCGTATACCCCAGCAGATGCAGGATCCCATGCGCTAAATATAAATAAACCTCATGAATAAATACCTTATTAAGTTTACGCGCCTGAAACATTGCGGTTTCAACAGATATTACTACATCACCTAAAAGCTCCGGATGAATACTGCTAAAATCGCCGTCATGCATCCTAAATGCAAGCACATCGGTCGGCGAATTTTTATTTAAATATTTATTGTTTAATTCTGAAATTAATTTATCGTCTACCAAAAGTACACTTATTTCCGAATTCTCTATTCCCCTGGAAATTAAAATCTTATCTGCCAGATTCTTTAGAAGGCGCCTATTTATTTTAATTTTTTTCTGAAGATTCTTTATTTTTACTCTGTTCATTATTTGACTGTTTTAAATCCGGATATTCAACTCTGGTATGATAAATTCCATTTAAAATATGCAGAAAAACCTCACTAATGACATGCAGGTCTTTAAGCGTTAAATCGCATTCGTCAAGCTGGCCATCAATAAATTTGTTATTGATTATCCGCTTAACTAATTCCTGAATCTTCCCAGGGCTAGGCTGCGCCATCGCACGAGAAGCAGCTTCTACTGAATCCGCTAACATTACAATCGCCGCCTCCTTTGACTGCGGTTTTGGCCCGGGATAGCGGAAATCCTCAGCTTGGACTTTACCCCTTTCCTCTTCATGCTGCGCAAGCGCGCGGTGATAAAAATAATGGACAACATCTATACCATGATGCTGAATAATTATATCATTAATCGCTCTTCCAAGCTTATACTTTTTCGCCAGGTCAGCACCTTCTTTAATATGGCTTATAATAATCAAGCTGCTAATTGTCGGAGTAAGATTTTCATGTTTATTATCGTCTTTCGGTTGATTTTCGCTGAAATATTGCGCCATTCTTATCTTTCCTATATCATGAAAATACGCGCCAACACGGGCAAGAAGGCTATTTGCCCCTACTGACTCGGCAGCAGACTCTGCCAGATTTCCCACTACTAAACTATGATGATAAGTTCCCGGAGCTTTTAAAATAAGTTCCTTTAATAACGGCTGATTTAAATCTGATAATTCCAGCAAACTAATATTAGTCGTAATTCCAAATAATGTCTCTAAAACCGGCAACGCCACGGTAACTATACCCGCGCTTATAATACCATTTGCAATACCCATCCATCCGCTTCTAATTATCAGATTGTTCAATTCCATAAAATTAAGCAGCCCAAAAGTAAAAATTGAAATCATATTAACTACGCCAACCAAAAAACCGGCTTTAGTCAGGTTGCGCCTATGCCGCAGATTAATCACAGAATAGACACCCACAAAACCGCCAATAAGCATTATCGCCATCAGATCAAAACGCATACCGGTAATAACACCGATAAAAACACTGATAATAACGGTAAAAAACAATGCTATTCTTAAATCAATTAAAATTGCTATAAGCATTGATACGCTGGCAACTGGGATTAGATAAACAGGCCAGGACGCCAGGACAACTGTTTTCGTGCCTAATAAAATAAGCAGCATTAATAAACAAAGCAGTATTACGTTCTTTAGATCGTAAAAAATCTTTTTATTACTAATACTAAGAAATGCAATAGTAGCCGCAGACAACAGAACAACAAGCAGAAAAATGCCTAGAAAAAAATACATGCTCTCCGGCTGTCTCTGAACAGCATGAAGCTCCTTTATCGCCATCTCCTGAATTTTGCTTACTTTTTCTCCTCTTTGGATAATTAATTCATTCCTTTTAACTTCGATTCTTTGACTATTTTCATCAGTAAAAGAAAAGTTACAGGAGGCATAAATATCCCGCTGACTTATCTGCCCTTCCTGTAAAATGTTTAGATTCGTTCCTGTTTTTATCTTTTGGATTTGATTCTTTCATTATTTTGTTCCCCTATTTTTACTCTGGAATTCAGCATAGGCCATTATAATATCCTGAACCAATTCATGCCTGACAACATCTGATTCGTTGAGGTAGCAAAAGCTTATCCCTTCAATCCCTTTTAGAACTGACTGCACCTGGACCAGCCCGGAATGCCTATGTGCCGGTAAATCCACCTGGGTTATATCACCGGTGATCACTACTTTTGAATCGAATCCCAGACGCGTTAGAAACATTTTCATTTGTTCCGGCGTACTGTTTTGCGCTTCGTCAAGAATAATAAATGAATCATTAAGAGTTCTCCCGCGCATATACGCTAAAGGAGCAACTTCGATGATCCCCTTGCTTAACAAAACAGTAACCCTTTCCGGTTCTACCATCTCATACAAAGCATCATATAAAGGCCTCAAATACGGCGTTATTTTTTCATTCAAATCACCAGGTAAAAACCCCAGGCTTTCTCCTGCCTCAACCGCAGGCCGCGTAAGAATTATACGGCTAACTTCCTGTTTTTTAAAAGCGGAAATTGCCAACGCCATAGCTAAATAAGTTTTGCCTGTTCCTGCCGGCCCTATCCCGAATGTAATATCATTTTCCCGAATGGCATCGGCATAATCTTTTTGCCCTTTAGTTTTTGGGCTCACATATTGGCGTTTTGACAATACTTCTATGCGGTCCAGATAAATGCGTTGCAGGTTCAGCTCCTGGTCCTGATTAATTATCTTTAATGCGTACGTCAAATCCTGCCGACGCAAATATACGCCTAAACGGATAACATCAATAAGTTCATTGATTAACTTTTCCGCAACAGTTATTTCTTTTTTATTGCCTTGCAGGGTAAGATTTTCTCCGCGGGCAACTATTTGAATGGCGAGCTCTTTCTCAATAAACTTTATATTTTCATCGTGGCGGCCAAAAAGTCTATTCACTTCTTCATTATTATGAAGTTTAATTACTTTTTCCATAGCCTTAAGGTTTGACCCCTCAGACATTTTACTGTTGAGGTATCTTAATTTTCTGGCCA
>JACQZH010000018.1 GCA_016213925.1 Candidatus Omnitrophota bacterium
CAGAGAAAAAGTTAGCATTTCTTTGCCGACAATGATGCCTTTTTCCAAAGAAAAGCTGTTATTGGAAAATCAAAACAATAACGGCAGTATTTTTGCGGCTTATATGACCGTTGACGGAATTGCCGAGTTGACGGAGGCGCTAATCATGATTCCGAAAAAGGACGCGAAAAGCTTAATGGAGAAATTTGTAAAAAGTAATGATAGCAGTGAAGTTGTAACAGATAATTTAAGCATAGCGGAGCAGCAGAGTATTTTTGTCGAAATTTGTACGATTATTTCAACCGCTTATTTTTCCGCGGTAGAAGGGATGTTTAGCCTGAAGACAAACTGCAGCGTGCCTATGGTAAATTTTGGGGAGAAGGCTGTGAGGGATTTTATTAAAAATACATTGCGCCAGGACAGCGGCGTGAGCATCAGGGTTTCTTTTACGAGCGAGGATTCAAATCTAAAAGGAGATTTTTTACTTATTCCGGAAGCTAAATCCTTGGGTAAGTTTTTTACCGCAATCGGATTGGGATAACTTGCAGGCAATAAGGAGAAAAATGAAAAAGCGTAAATGCCCTTTGCCTACAGTAGATATTATTATCGAATATAAAGCAGGTATTGTATTGATTGAAAGAAAGAATACTCCGCTTGGATGGGCTATCCCGGGAGGTTTTGTCGATTATAATGAGCCGCTTGAAATTGCAGCAGCTAGAGAAGCTAAAGAAGAAACAAATTTAACGCTTAAAAGGCTTGCGCAGCTGCATACTTACTCCGATCCTGGGCGTGACCCGCGCCAACATACAATTTCCACGGTTTTTATTGCTAAAGGCAGCGGGCGATTAAAGGCGGCAAGCGATGCCCGGAATGCGAAAGTATTCACAGAAAAAAAGCTGCCGGGAAAAATCGCATTTGATCATCGGCAGATAATCAAAGATTATTTTTTATATAAGCGAGGAAAGGAGCCAGGATGGTAAACGTAGTTCTTTCTAAAATAATAATGCATGAGAATAAACATGATCAGATTATTATTCTTAAAGAGAAGGATGGAGACCGGCAAATCCCGATTATTATCGGAGTTGCCGAAGCGGCCGCAATCAAGATGAAAGTAAGCAAGATCAGGCCGCTGCGTCCGCTGACACACGATCTTTTGGGCAGCTTAATAGTTAAATTGGGCGCACGGCTTGAGCAGGTAGTTATTAATAAGCTTGAAGCTAATACTTTCTTTGCGCGTATCGTGCTTATGCGTGAAAACGGTGATATTATAGATATCGATGCCCGCCCAAGCGACAGCATTGCCCTGGCACTGCGGCTTGATGCGCCGATTTTTGTTGAAGAAGAAGTTTTTAATAAACTGCAGTTTTTAAATGGATAAAAGGAGTTGTTTTTATTGCATAGCTTTAAAAAACACGCAGTGTTTGAACAGATTAATGAACTTTCCCAGCAGTTGGGATTAAAAGTTTATCTTGTTGGCGGAGCAGTGCGTGAAATATTCTTAAAACGCAGGCAGGGAAAAAAAATTGATTGGGATTTTGCCGTCAGTTCTAAGTCGGAAGCGTTTAGTAAAAAACTTGCGGAAAAGTTGAGAGCGCCTTGTATTGTCCTGGATAAGAAAAAAAGAACTTTCCGGGTAATTTGGCGTTATGGCGACCAAGAACATGTTTTTGATTTTACGGATTTTAGGGGTAAAAATTTACGAGCTGACCTTAAAGGGCGTGATTTTACAATTAATACGCTTTGCCTGGATATTGCTTTATTAGTCAAAAAAAAACCGGAGAAAAAGGTAGTCATTGATTATTTTAATGCGCGTTCCGATATAATAAGGTTTCCCGGGAAAGGATTGCTGAAGAATTAGTAAAAATACTTACAGCAGATTGGTCTTTTTCCCAGGTTAGGATAATGGATGAGATGGGTATTTGGCAGCAGATATTTCCGGAAGTTTTACCTTTGCGAGGCCTGGAACAGGGAGAATTTCATCATTTAGACGGGTGGGATCATTCCCTGGCAACGCTGGCTGAACTTGAGAAACTGCTTAAGCAGTTACCGCGTAAGATTTCACCAATAGATAGGGGAAAGGTAAAAGAATATTTGAATTATGAAATAAGCGGTCAACGGCCGAGGCTTTGGCTGCTAAAATTGGCCTGTTTGCTGCACGATATCGGAAAACCGCAAACAAAAACATTGGGGCCGGATAATCGTATTCATTTTTATACTCATGAAAAATCCGGAGCGCAGCTGGCTGTTAAAATCGGGCGGCGGTTAAAATTTTCCAGCAGGGAAATAGCGGCATTGAAATCACTAGTCTTGTTTCATTTACGGGCCGGTCAGCTGGTAAACCGCAAACCTGCATTAAGGGCAAAATTTAGGTTTTTCAGGGATACTGCAGATAACGCGTTACTGATTCTGTTATTAAGTATTGCTGACCGCCGGGCAATGCGCGGCAGGTTAAGCCGTGAAAAAGAATTTGTTTTTTTAGAAGAAGAGCTTTTTTTAATGATTGGTGAGTATTTTAAAAATAAAGAAAAGGCGCAAAAAATTATCCCCTTGTTCAATGGATATGAACTTATGGATTTTTTATCGATTTCACCTGGTCCGGTTATCGGGAAGATTCTTAGAGAACTTAAAGAAGCGCAGGCGGTTAATCAGATAAGAGATAAACAGCAGGCAAAAAATTTTGCGCAGAAGATTTATCGAAAAATAAATGAAGCCGTGTTATAAACATTTGACGAAAAAACAGTTTCAGGAAAAAATTGCCGAAGCAAAACAGCTGCTTGATCCCTGCCGGCTTTGTCCCCGGGAATGCCGGGCTAGCCGTTTTAGCGGCCGGCAAGGTATTTGCGGAGCTTCCGGAGATTTAGAAGTAGCTCATTGGCAGCTGCATTTTGGCGAAGAGCCGCCGTTATCGGTTTCAGGCGGAGCAGGCACGGTTTTTTTTCCGCATTGCAATTTAAAATGTGTGTATTGCCAGAATTTTCAAATCAGCCAGCAAAAAGGCACCAAGCATATTATAAGTGTTGCTGATCTGGCTAAAATAATGTGTGCTTTACAGCAGAAGGGATCAAAAAATATAGATCTGGTTTCTCCCGCGCATTATGCGCCGATGATTGTTGAAGCAATTTATCTTGCTTCTGAAGCCGGGCTAAATATTCCGATTGTTTACAATACGAACGGATATGATTGCGTTGAAACGTTAGCTTTGTTTAGCGGGATAGTGGATATTTATTTGCCGGATTTTAAGTATATTGACGATGCGGTTGCTTCCAAATATTCCGGGGTTAAAGACTATGTTATTTTTGTAAAAAAAGCCGTCAAAAATATGCATGAGCAGGCAGGAGATTTTTTTATTCATGAAAACGGCAGTTTCTGCCGGGGATTACTTGTACGCCACCTTGTCTTGCCGGGGCAATCTGAGGCAAGCAGGCAGATTTTAAGTTTTTTAAAAGAATCTATTGGCATAGGCATCGGGCTTAGTTTAATGAGCCAGTATGCGCCGTGTTATAAAAGCAGCCGGTTTGCGGAGATTAACCGCAAGGTATGCGTTGAGGAATATCATGAAGTTGTGGATTTTGCCAATGACTTAGGTTTTGAAAAGTGCTGGATACAGGAGCTTGAAAGCAATAATGTTTATTTTCCTGATTTTGAACGCAAAAAGGTGTTTGGCGAATAGGGATTTTTAAAACAAGTTAGTTGAAAGAGAATGTTAGTAAGGAGATTTTTGTGGTTAAAATTAAGCGTGCTCTAATTAGTGTTTCTGATAAGACTGGATTGGACAAATTTGTAAAAAAACTTAATGATTATGGGGTTGAAATAATTTCTACCGGAGGGACGGCGAAATATATTCAGGATCTGGGGATCTCGGTTAAGCTGGTCAGTGATATTACTGATAGCCCGGAGATGCTTGATGGCCGGGTTAAGACATTGCATCCGAAAATTCATGGAGGCTTATTGGCTGTACGCGAGAACAGCCGGCACATGAAAGAGGTGGAAAAGTTTAATATTAAACTGATTGATATGGTTTGTGTAAACCTATATCCTTTTGAAAATGTTGTTTCAAATCCTGAAGTTGAGACTGATACTGCTATTGAAAATATCGATATAGGCGGGCCTTCAATGCTGCGTTCAGCAGCAAAAAATTCAAAAAATGTTGCGGTCATCTGTAATCCTGCCCGCTATCAAGAGATTGTGGATGAAATGAGCGCAAATAATGGTTCAATAAGCCGGCAAACATGTTTTTGTTTAGCGGTTGAAGTGTTTATGCGTACGCAGGAGTATGATAATGCTATAGCTGCTTTTTTAAAAACAAAGCTTAAAAAAGGACAGCCGGATAATGAATTTCCAGAGACGTTATCTTTAAGTTTTAAAAAAGTGCAGACACTGCGTTATGGAGAAAATCCGCATCAAAAAGCGGCTTTTTACAAAGAGCCGGGCGCAAAAACTTTGAGCATTGCTAACGCAACACAATTGCAGGGAAAAGACTTATCGTTTAATAATATATTGGATTTGGATGCGGCGATAAATATCATAAAGGATTTTAAAGATCCTGCGGCAAGTATTATTAAGCACAATAATCCCTGCGGTGTCGCGTTGGGGAATACTTTAGCCGAGGCTTATAGCGATGCCCTTGCGGCTGATCCGATGTCTGCTTTTGGAAGCATAGTCGGATTGAACCGGTGCGTTGATCAGGATACGGCAGCGAAAATCATTGATGCTGATTTTGTTGAATGCGTGGTTGCTCCTGGGTTTTCTTCAGAAGCCGTGGAAATGTTCAAAAAGAAAAAAAATCTTAGAGTTATGGATATCGGAAATTTATATGGTTTTCCCGGGATCGCCGATAAAGAATTAGATTACAAGCGTGTAAGAGGGGGATTACTAGTTGAAGACAAAGACACTATGGTAATTAGCGAGAAAGATTTGAAGGTGGTTACTGCGAAAAAACCTTCAAAAGAACAAATGGCATCGCTTATGTTTGCCTGGACGGTTGTAAAGCATGTAAAATCAAATGCTGTTGTCATAGCTCAGGGCAGAAAAACCGTTGGCATAGGCGCAGGACAAATGAGCAGGATTGACAGTGTTATTATCGCGATAAGAAAAGCACAGGGGATGTTGAAAAATTCTGTATTGGCAAGCGATGCGTTCTTTCCTAAAGCTGATTCCATAGAGCAGTCGCACCAAGCAGGGATTGAAGCAATTATTCAACCGGGCGGATCTATCAGGGATGACGAAGTTATTAAGGCAGCGGAAAAAGCAGGCATAATAATGGTTTTAACCGGTATAAGGCATTTTAAACATTAGCAGGAAAAGAGGGATTATGTTTTACCAGGAAGCAATCCGTTATTTGAACTCACTGATAAATTATGAGAGAGATAGTAATTATGCGTATTCTGACTTGAAACTTGAACGCATGAAAGAGTTATTGGAGAGATTAGGCAATCCCCAGGATAAATTTAAATCGCTTCATGTTGCCGGCACAAAAGGCAAGGGGTCAACCTGCGCGTTTCTTTTTTCAATTCTTAAAGAAGCCGGATATAAGGTAGGCTTATACACTTCTCCGCATTTAATTGATTTTAAGGAGCGGATAAAAATCAGCTATCAGGACACTGATGGAGAGACAAGGGAGCGGTTGATTGATCAAAAGGAAGTGGCGCAAATCATAGAGCAAATAAAGGCATATGCCGATGAAATCCCCGGTTTAACTTTTTTTGAAATTACTACAGCGTTAGCGTTTAAATTTTTTGAACAGAAAAATATAGATTTTGCGGTTTTGGAAACAGGCCTGGGAGGCAGGTTGGACGCGACGAATGTTGTGACGCCGCTTGTTTGCGGGATTAGCAGTATTGGCCTTGACCATACTGCGTTGCTTGGCGAGACTATTGATAAGATTGCCAGGGAAAAGGCCGGAATTATCAAGGATAACGGGCTCGTGGTTTCTGTTGGACAGCCGCCGCAGGCATGGAAAGAGATTACAAACGCGTGCAAAGAAAAAAATGCCCGTCTTTACGAAATCGGGCGTGATTTTATATGTGATCCGATAGGACAAGATCTTGAAGGCAGTATTTTTGATTTTAAAGGTAAATTTGATTCTTATCAGAACTTGAAGATTCCGCTTCTTGGCCAATTCCAGATGGTTAATGTCGGGCTGGCGTTGGGGATGATTCAGCTTTTGCGTTTGTATGATATCGTGATTTCTCTGTATGCAATTAAAAAAGGCCTTGAAGATGTGCATTGGCCTGGAAGGATGCATCTTGTGCATAGAAAGCCGTTTATTTTGCTGGATGGAGCGCAAAATGCGCTTTCCGCACAGGCTTTGCGCGCGGCAATATCAATGCTGTTTATCCCGAAAAAGTCAATATTGATTTTTGGCGTATCCAAAGATAAAGATGTAGAATCAATGATAAATTATCTTTGCCGCGGGCAAAATCTTATTATTTTGACCGAAGCGCAGACTCCGCGGGCTTTTCGGGTAGAAGAATTAGAAAAAAAGATGGAACCTTTTAAGAAAATCATAAAATTAACTAAAACTGTTGAGGACGCTATTAAGCTGGCGATTGAAAACGTAAATGGGCCGGATGACCTAATCACGATAACAGGCAGTATCTATATTGTCGGCGAGGCATATCAAGCGTTAAGAACATTAAAGTTTACGAAATTTGCGCAATATGAGTAAAAACATCCCATTGTACATAAAAGATACTATTGCCGCAATTTCAACGCCGCTTGGAGAAAGCGGGATCGGGATTGTGCGTTTAAGCGGAAGCAAGGCGCTGAAAATAGGAGACAGAATTTTTTTTAGCAAGAAAAATGTGAAACTTTCAAAGGCTAAGGCATTTTCTATTCACTATGGTTTTGTGCAAGCCGGGAAAAATAGCCCGCAAAAAAAAGAAATAATTGACGAAGTCCTGGTTTCCGTTATGCGCGCTCCGTTTACTTATACAAGAGAGGATATGCTTGAGATAAATTGCCACGGCGGAGTGGTGCCCTTAAAAAAAATTCTAACCCTTGTTATTGCCAGCGGAGCACGGCTTGCGCGCCCGGGCGAATTTACGCAAAGGGCATTTCTTAATGGCCGTATCGACCTAGTGCAGGCTGAAGGTGTTTTAAGTATTATCAGCGCAAGAACGGATGCCGCGCTTGGTTCAGCCGTAGGCCATTTGCAGGGGAAGTTCTCGCAGCGGATTAATAATATGCGCGCTGCATTGCTTGATGTTATCGCTCCAATTGAAGCGGGGATCGATTTCCCTGATGAAGGAATTGATGTTTCTACCAGGGGGAAAATTATCCGGTTGATAGGAAAAGTTTCCCAAGAGGTAAATAATTTTGTTGCGAATGCCGATAAAGGGATTATTTTGCAGAACGGCATTAGAATGGTTATCAGCGGAGCGGCCAATGTCGGAAAATCTAGTTTGATGAACGCCCTGGTTGATTATGAACGCGCTATTGTTACCCACATTTCCGGGACAACGCGTGATGTCGTGGAAGAACTTACAAATATCAATGGGTTGCCGGTCCGGCTTGCGGATACTGCGGGGATTATGCAAACAGATTGCATGATTACAAAAGAAAGCATGAGCCGGAGCTTTTTATTTTTGGAAAAAGCGGACCTGGTTTTATTTGTTATTGATGGAGCAAACAAATTGAGCAAAGATGATATAGATGTTGCTGAAAAGCTAAAGACTAAAAACGTAATAATTGTGATTAATAAAATAGATTTACCGAGTAAAGTAGATATTGCTGTGTTGAAAAAAATATTGCCTAAAGCCGGACTTGTTAAAATTTCCGCTTTAAAGCAAAAAGGTATTAAAGAGCTCAAAGATAAGATATCCGGATTGTTTTTTAAGGGCCTGGTAAGTTCCAAAGATGAGCTGCTTGTAAATACTCTTAGGCAGAAGGAAGCAATGCTTAATTGTTCCAATCATCTGGATAGTGCAATGGATACGCTTAAGGCCAAAGGTTATGATGAATGTGTTATTTTTGAGCTTAAACAGGCGCTGCGCGCTTTAGATGAGGTTGTCGGCGAAGATGCAGGCGAGGATATCCTGGAGAGGATATTTTCTAATTTTTGCATTGGCAAATAACCCGGATTTTGCCTGCCTGGCGGCAGACAGGCAATTTCTGGAATAAGACCCTAATTAAAGGTTATGGATAAAATGAATATCGCATTGGTCGGTTTTATGGGAACAGGCAAGTCGGCAATAGGAGTGCTTTTATCTAAAAGATTAAAATGGAATTACGTAGACCTTGATGAGCTTATCGAGAAAAAAGAAAATATGAGAATTACCAGCATATTCAGTGAAAAAGGAGAGCCTTATTTTAGGAATGTGGAAAAACAAATAACCGCAGAGGTTTCTGCCAGGGAAGGACTGGTAATCGCTTGCGGAGGGGGCGTGGTTCTGGATAAAGGTAACATTTTAAATTTAAAGAAAAACGGGATAATAATTTGTTTGAAAGCAAGCCCGGAAGTTATATTGGAACGTACTCGCGGGCAAAAGCATCGTCCGCTTTTAAATGTTGCTGATCCGAAGAAGAAGATAGAAGAATTATTAGTACAGCGTGAGAAATTTTACGCGCAAGCTGATTACGCGGTAGACACTTCTTCCCTGGCTAAAAAAACAGTTGTGAATAAAATATTAAACTGGCTGCGTGAAAATAAAAAAATAAGTATATGAATGAAAAAGATTTTCTAATAGCGTTAAATATTGTCTCCGGCTTAGGCAGTGTAAAAATTACCGCACTTTTAAGCCATTTCGGTAAACCCAGCCGGATTTTTCAGGCTTCTATCCAGGAATTAATGGGCTGCGCTGATATCGGCAATATTTTAGCAGGGAGAATAAAATCAGTTGTTTCTTCCGGAGCGTTTGAAAAAGAGCTTAAGCTGATAAACAGCTTGGGAGTAAAAATTGTTACGCTTAATGATCCCGAATATCCTGGTATGCTCAGGCAAATATATGATCCTCCAGTAGTATTATACGCGCGGGGCAATATTGATTTTTTAAATAAAATATCCGTAGCGATTGTCGGCTGCCGCAGAGCGAGCCTTTATGGTTTGCGGCAGGCAGAACAGATAGCGAGTTCTTTATCGATGAAGGGGGTGTGCGTTGTTTCCGGCCTGGCCCGCGGCATAGATACAGCTGCACATAAAGGGGCTTTAAATGCCTGCGGTTCGACAGTTGCGGTTTTAGGAAGCGGTTTGGGCTGCGTTTATCCGGAGGAGAACATAAATTTAAGCAGGAAAATAATAGAAAACGGGGTTTTGATTTCAGAGTTTCCGCTTTTAATGCCGCCGCTTAAAGGTAATTTCCCGCGCCGTAACCGGATTATCAGCGGCCTTTGCCGGGCAGTAGTTGTTATCGAAGCCGCGCGCAGAAGCGGTTCTTTAATTACGGCAAATTTTGCTTTAAGCCAGAACAGGGATGTTTTTGCTTTACCGGGGACAGTCGGTTCCGTTAATTCCCAAGGTACTAATAATTTGATTAAGCAGGGAGCGAAATTAATTGAAAGCGCGGAAGATATTCTTGAAGAATTGTCCTTTCCGGAATATAATATACAAAACAGAGAAAGTTATGCTACACTAGAGAATAGCTGTCAGCTGTCTGATTTTGATGAAAAAACAAAACACGTGCTGGAGCTTCTGGATAATGAACCGCAGCACATAGATGTTTTGGTTAAAAACAGTAAAGAAAGTTTTTCAAATATATACAAAATTCTGTTAGAATTGCAGATAAAGGGATTAATTAGGGAACTTGAGGGTAAGAGGTTTGCAAAGAAGGAGGGTTAACGATGGAATTAAAAAATTACATGGAACTTATAGTAGAGGAAGCAGTAGACAGAGAACTTGAAAATATTAAGGAACCTTGGGCTAAGAATAAAAGGTGTAAATTTGATATTATGGCGCTTGTTCTTAACAGGCTTCCGGCACGATATATTGTTACGGACAAAGGGCGGATTATGACAAAAATCAAGGAGACTGAGGTTCAGTTTCAAGCAGATATTTTACGGGAATTACTTAAGGCAATAGCAACAGTTAGAAAAGATCCTAGGATTTAGGATTTTAAGGGTATTGTTATGGATGATTTTGCTTACGATAATTCATCGTTAGATAATTTAGAGCCAAAGGAATTAATGGCTATAAATCAGATACTTGAAGATATGCACGCTAATCGAGGTGTAGACTTTAGGAATTACCGGCCGAAATGCCTAAGGCGCAGGCTATTAGCTGGAATGCATGATGTGCGTTTAAATTCTTTTGTTGAATACTCAAATTTTCTACGGAAAAATCCGCAAGAGTATGAAAAGCTTTTATATAAGATTGCAATTAATGTCTCGGAATTTTTTAGAAACCCTACGGTTTTTCAGGCAATCCAAAAAAAGGTTATTCCAGCTATAGTTGAAAATAAAAAAGAAATTGGAGGTAATATTATCCGCATTTGGAGTGCCGGGTGCGCGACTGGAGAGGAACCGTATTCTTTGGCAATTCTTTTTAAAGAAACACTGGATATGCTTGATTGGAAGAATAAAATAAGCCTTTTTGCTACTGATATCGACAATGAAGCTTTGGAAAAAGCTCGAGCCGGAGTTTATAAGCAAAAAGCGTTAAAGGAACTCAGTAAGTTTCAAGTAAAAAGGTATTTTGATCAGACTGGGGAAGATGTTTTTGCCATTAAGGATGAAATTAAGGAAATGGTGACATTTAAAACACACGATATGATAGCAAGCCCTCCCTTGGCAAGAGTAGACTTGATTTTATGTCGTAATGTGGTGATATATTTTACCAAGGAACTTCAGGCAGTTGTTTATGAGAATTTTTCCCAGGCACTTGCTTCTAAAGGTTTTTTAGTTGCCGGTAAAACAGAGGTTTTATGGGATTTTGAGGGCAAGCTGTTTGACAGAGTTGATTCAGCGGAAAGGATTTTTAAAAAAAAAGAAGTTAGGAATTCCTGCGGATGAAACTTTTTTGGAAATTTGGTTCTTTAAAATTAACATACATCTTATTTTTTACTATAGCTTTTTCTTCCCTGCTAGGCACGCTTTTGGTTACTAAAGGAGCCGGCAATCCTTATCAAGGTTGGATTTATAATGGGCTCGTAGGTTTTTTAGGGATTAATCTTTTTGTTTGCGTGTTAAAGAACAGTATGTCTGTTTTTCGAGGCAGACAAAAAAAAACTGCATTTATTCTGCTGCACTTTAGCGTGCTGCTTGTTTTTTGCGGAGCCTTATTCAGCTGGATTAAAAAAGAGACGAAATATTTTATCTTGCTCCCAGGGCAGCAAATTAATTTTGGCCAGGCAGATACCAAGATTATTTTTAAAAACTTGGATATAGAATACTACCCGGAAACAACTTTGCCTAAAGATTACCGGAGTAGAGTTTTTCTGATAGAAGGCGGCTTGCTAAAACAGGAACGGATTATCCGCGTAAATCAGCCGCTTAAGTATAAAGGATATTCTTTTTATCAAACTGATTTTAAGGTTTTTGCCGAACTGGACATTAAGATAAAACAGGCAGGCAGGATTATTTATGAGGGCAGGCTAAAACAGCCGGAATTACTTAGCCTGCCGGAAAACCCCCAGCTTAAGGTAGGGATTAAGAATTTTGTTCCGGATGCGCTGATTGATGAGCAAGGCCAGGTTTATTTAAATTCCTATAAAATAGGCAATAGTTCCGGAGTATTGTTTGGAATCTATAAACAGGATCGCCTCTGGAAGGAACGATGGGTTTTTAACGGAGATTTAGCGCAGGATGTTTTAAGTGAACAGCAAAATGAGCTTGAATTTGAGGTAAAGAATTTAAGTTTATTTTATGTTACAATATTGCAAGCGGTAAAAGATCCAGGTATTGGGATTATCTGGTCTGGATTTACTTTATTGACATTGTCGTTGGCTTTTATAGTTTTTCAGAAACTGAAGCAGTATAAAGCGGATAATAATAAAAGAGGTTAGAAATGGGGAAACTGATTGGAGTATTATTAATAATTGCTGCGGTTTGTGGGCTTGCGCTTGCGCTTATTTATGGACAAACCAGCCTGATTATAGAAAAACAAAAGCAGTTGGCTTTAAACGAGTCTTGCAAAGCGGTATTACCGGCAGATAATTATCGGCAGATGCCGGAAAACGGTTCTTTTTATGAAGCATTGAATAGTGAAAGTAAAATTGTCGGATGGTGCCTAAAGACGCAGACAAAAGGGTATGGAGGAACGATTCAGCTTCTTGTCGGGGTTGATCAGGGCAAATCGATTACCGGAATAAAAGTGCTGGAACATAACGAAACTCCCGGGTTGGGGTCTAGGATGACGGAAGATAGTTTTTTAGGTCAATTTAAAGCGAAAAAACTTAATAATCTTGAATTGACCAAGATTAAATCCGAAGATAAAATACAGGCGATTGCAGGCGCGACCATATCTTCGCGTGCTGTGACAGAAGGTGTTTTTCGGGACATTGAAGCGTTACTAAAAATAATTGAAAAAAAGTGAGATTATACCCGGTATTGCGTAAAGTTAAAGCGCTGCTTGGATGCAACGCAAGGGTGACTTTAGCCGGCCCGCGGCTTTGCCGGGGATTGGAAGAATTAAAAAGGCAAAAGGCGTTTGCATATAAAAAGCAAATATATAAAAGAAGTTTTCTGCGGAATAAGTTCCTGGTGATTGCCGCGACTGATCAGAAAGAATTAAACGCTCAAATTGCAAAGGATGCCCGCCTTGAAGGGGTAATGGTTAATGTTGTGGATGATCCCGGCCTCTGCAGTTTTTATGTTCCTGCAGTAATTCGTAAAGGTTCTCTTTCGCTTGGCATATCCACCGGTGGAGTTTTTCCCGGAATGGCAAAAAAGATAAAAAGGGAAATTGCTCCGGTTGTTGAAAAATACGCGCGCCAGTTAAATCTTGTTTGGCAATTACGCAATAAAGTCAGGGCAAAAATAAAAAATCCAAAACTAAAGAAAATATTGATTCAAAAACTGCTCTCGCCCAACACAATATCTTTAATAAAGAAAAAGAAAATAAAGCGCTTAGAAGAACTGCTTAAATATAACTGCGGTAATTGAACGGAGGACAGATGTACTCGATATTGTTTCTCTCGGCACTGGCGGCTTATTTTATAAGTGCGGCAGCGTTCATTATTTTTTATCTAAAACTAAATCCGGATTTTTCAAGGTATGGGCTTTTCTTCTGCCGCCTGGGTTTTTTTACTCACAGCTGCGGATTCGCATTAAGGGGATTCAATGCCGGATTTATTCCGGTAACTAATTTGCATGAGTCAGTTTCTTTTTTTGCTTTGTTGGTAATGGCTGTTTTTTTGGTTATTGAGAGGAGTGTCTGCTTACGTATTATCGGAGCATTTGTTTTGCCGCTTATATTTCTTATGATGGGGGTTTCATCTCTATTCGATACTAAGATAATACCCTTAATGCCGGCACTGCAAAGCTATTGGCTTTTTTTTCATGTGTTGAGTTGTTTTTTAGCTTATGCGTGTTTTACCTGTGCGTTTTTTCTGGGGATAATGTATCTTTTACAAGAGCGCCAAGTGAAAAGCAAACACCTTGGATTACTGTTTGAAAGACTGCCGGATTTAAACATAATGGATGATATTAATTATACTATGGTATTGCTGGGATTTTTCTTTTTGACAGCAGGCATTGTTACCGGCTCAGTTTGGGCTCAGCAGGCATGGGGCAGCTGGTGGAGTTGTGATCCTAAGGAAACCTGGGCGTTTATTACCTGGTTGGTTTACGCAATGTATTTACATGCACGCGGAAATCCCGGCTGGAAGGGAAAGAAGACGGCAATTCTATCTATTATCGGATTTTTTTCGGTTTTATTTACTTATTTCGGGGTAAGCTTCTTATTATCGGGAAAACATTCCTATTTATAACTTATGAAGTTAACCGTTGTTGGGATAAATTACCGCAGTGCGCCGATTGAGTTGAGGGAAAAGTTAGCTTTTTCTGAAGATAGCATAACGCAAGCGCTTACCCGGCTTAAACAGGATGAGCGGATTAAAGAGGCAGTTATACTTTCAACTTGTAACAGAGTGGAAATTTACAGCCTGACAACAAAAGAAACTAAATTTTTTGAAGTAATTACCGAGTTTTTGAGTTCTTTTCATAAAATTCCTAACAGTGAGTTTGAAGTTAATTTATATAAATACAGCGGGCCGGCAGTGATCAGGCATTTATTTAGGGTAATCAGTTCGTTGGATTCCCAGGTCCTGGGCGAAAACCAGATTCTCGGGCAAGTAAAGGGAGCTTATCTGGAGGCTAAAAAAAGAGGGACAGCGTCAAGGTACCTTTCGTTTGTTTTTGAGGATGCAATTAAAATCGGTAAACGCGTGCGCAGCCAGACAGAAATAGGTTTTGGAGCAGTTTCTTTAAGTACGGCGGCTGTGCAAATGGCTAAAAAGATATTCGGAGAGTTGAGCGGAAGGAAAATTTTAGTTATTGGAGCGGGCAAGATCGGCGAACTTACGTTAAAGCATTTGCATGAAAAAGGCGCAAGGACAATATTTGTTACGAATAGAACATTGGAAAAATCAAAAACCCTGGCAAAGGCATTTGGGGCGAATTACCTTGAGTTTGCGGATTTTTCTAACAGCCTTGAGGAAGTAGACATAGTTATCAGTTCTTTGGATATATCAGAATATGTTATCACTAAAAAGTTTCTTAAAGAAATTATGCA
Source organism: Candidatus Omnitrophota bacterium (assembly GCA_016213925.1). Taxonomy (GTDB): domain Bacteria; phylum Omnitrophota; class Gorgyraeia; order B26-G9; family B26-G9; genus JACQZH01. The sequence continues at coordinate 14,645 of JACQZH010000018.1, forward strand.
AAAGCGAAGGCAGAAACCGATTTTTTTTATTGATCTGGGGCTTCCCAGGAATATTGACCCGCAGATTAATGTTATGGATAATGCGTATGTATATAATTTAGATGATTTGAAGAAAGTTAAAGATGCTAATTTTAAGGAACGTTTCCAGCAGGTAAAAAATATCGAATTGATTATTGAGAAAGAACTGGTTAAAACGCAAGCTCGGTTAAAGGATTTTTTTAATAATGAATAAAAAAAGAACAGTTGTTATCGGTACCCGAAAAAGCCTGCTTGCCATGGCGCAGGCCAAAAGAGTTTTAAAAGCATTAAAAACAAAGTTTCCTAAGCTTCGATTTGTTATCAAAGGTATTATAACAAAGGGAGACAGGCAGGTTGATTTAACTAAAGCCAAGGATAAAGGGCTGTTTATCAAAGAGCTTGAAAAAATGCTGATTGGCAAGAAAATAGATATTGCGGTTCACAGCATGAAGGATATTCCGGTAGACATCCCGAAGCAATTAAAAATTGCGGCTATTACCAAAAGGCTGGATGCTCGGGACGTGATAATTTCTCGCAGCAGGAAGAATTTGAACAAGATTGCTCTTGGCAGCAGGATTGGGACCTCAAGCCTGCGCAGAAAGGTTCAGGTCAGGTTATTCAGGCCGGACTTACAGGTTATTGATATCCGGGGAAATTTAGATACGCGCTTGAAAAAACTTAAAAGCGGAAAATATGACGCCATAATAGTTGCCGGCGCAGGGCTTTTAAGATTAGGCTGGCAGAAGTATATTGCCGGTTATATCCCGTTTGAAATAATGCTTCCGCCGCCCGGACAAGGGGCTTTGGGAATACAAATAAGGGAATCGGATGCGTTTATTAAAGAAATTTCCGCAACACTTGACCATGAGAAGTCCCGGATCGAAATAACAGCGGAGCGCGCATTTTTATCTGAAATGGGAGGAGGCTGCCGCATGCCTATGGCGGCCTTCGGTGAAGTTAAAGGCAAAGCGATTAAACTAAGAGCGGTTGTTGCTAAAGCAGGCAGTGCATTGCTATGCAGAGATTCTTTGGAAGCTGATAAAAATTCCCCGGAGCTTGCCGGAATAAAGCTTGCTCAAAGGATAAAAAAGATAATGATTAAAAAAGGCAAGAAAGGGCGTGAAAATAGTTATGCAAAAAGAAAATAATTCAGTGCTGATTATCGATGACGAAGCTCTTTTTAATAATTCTTTGACCGCGATACTGGAAGCCAAAGGGTTTTATGTAAAAAATGCAGACCTTGGCAGAAAAGGGCTGATGTTGTTTGAAGAAGGTTTTGACCTGATCCTTCTGGACATAAAATTGCCCGATATGGAAGGGATCGAAGTTTTAAAGGCAGTAAAAAGCAAAAAACCGGATACGATTGTTATTGTCGTTACCGGTTATATTTCGCCGGATATGGTGGAATCTATTTTATCTAACGGAGCATATGCTTACCTGGTTAAGCCGTTTGATATTGATGAGCTGCTGGCGGTAATAAATTCGGCTTTAAAAGACCTGCAAAAAAGTATAAGGGACAAGAAACTTCTCGACAATCTTTCGCTTTTATACCGGATTAGCAAGGAAATGGAAGGGCTGATAGAACTGCACAGTATATCGCTTTTAGCGGCCCGCTATTTAAGCGAAGCGACAAGGTGTTCGGCATGCGCGGTATTTTTGCTTGATAGTGATTCCGGAGAATTTGTTTTTGGGGCATTAAACGGAGTCGAATATGACGAGCGCAAAATAATGTCAAAAAAGTTTATGCTGGATGAAAAAATGCGTCAAAGATTAATTAAAGAAAAAAATGCGGTGCTTATTCCGGAATTAAAAACAAAGCCGGACATTTTAAATTATATACCTGTGGAAAACCCTAAATCAGTGTTTATTTTTCCCTTAGCGGTGCAGAATAAAATTGTCGGGATTGCGCTGTTTATACATACCCAGACAATGAAATTACTTGATGAAGAACTGGAAAGGATTTCTGTTATAAGCAAGGAAGTGGCGGTATATGTAGAAAATGCCGTGCGTTATTTTAAGTTGAAGCAGGGCTATCTTAATTCGGTTATGAAGCTTGTCGGTGCGATCGAGAAAAAAGAAGGGTATCTTCAGGGGCATGCAAAGGCAGTTGCCGAAGCTGCTGTTAACGTAGCAAGGAAAATGGGGCTTTCCGAAGCTGACATTGAAATAATCGGGCAGGCGGCATTATTGCATGATATCGGGAAGATAGCTGTCAGCGAGCAGATTCTTTTAAAGAAAGAAAAATTAACGGCGGATGAATACGCGCAATTAAAAAAACACAGCGCTGAAGCGGTAGATATAATCGCGGATATTGATCTTGAGCATAAACTTTTGCCGCTTATTCTTTATCATCATGAACGCTATGACGGCAGCGGCTACCCAAAAGGCTTGCGGGCGGAATATATTCCTATTGGCGCGAGGATACTTGCTGTCTGCGATGCGTTTAAGGCGATGGTTTCTGATCGTCCTTACCGCAAGAAGCTAAGCCGCGAAGAAGCATTGAAAGAATTAACGCGATGCGCGGGCACGCAGTTTGATCCAGAGGTGGTTAAGATTTTTGTTGAGAATGTTTTTTAGGGAATATCTTAAAAGGAAACAATATATGCCGGGAAAAGTATTTATTGCAGGAGCCGGTCCGGGCAATATCGGATTAGCGACGCAAGCGGTTATTGAGAGTATTAAGCAGGCAGATGTAATTGTCTATGATTATTTAATCTCGGATGAACTGTTAGCTTTTAAACAGCCGCAAACCAGGTTAATTTTTGCAGGTAAATTTCCGGGAAAACATACTTTTAGCCAGGAGAAAATTAATAAAATAATAATAGAAGCGGCTAAAAAAAATAAACAGGTGGTTCGTCTTAAAGGCGGAGACCCTTTTATATTCGGCCGTGGCGCGGAAGAAGCTTTTGCCTTGGCTAAGTCCGGCATAAAGTTTGAGGTTATTCCGGGAATAAGCTCTGTCAATGCTGCTGCTGCGGCAGCGGGAATCCCGCTTACTCACAGGGGGGTATCTTCCGGGGTTACTTTTGTTACCGGACATGAAGATCAGGCTAAGAAACAAACAGATGTCGACTGGAGCTCTTTAGCGAAGCTGCGGACAACCTTAGTTATTTTAATGGGGATAGCCCGGATTAAAGCAATCATGCGTAAGCTTATTTGCGCTGGAATGAACCGGTCGATGCCGGTATGCGTAATTCAGTGGGCAGGCTCTTCCAGGCAAAGGCTTGTCAGTGGAACGATCGCGGATATTGCGGAAAAGGTCAAAGAGCAAAAGATATCACATCCTGCGGTTATTATAATCGGAAAAGTTGTCGATTTGAGAAAAACCTTGAGCAGGCATATCTTTAAGCCGCTTTTGGGATTAAAAATATTAATTACCCGGCCTCTTGGCTTTGCGCAGGAATTTAAGCAGGCATTGGAGAATCTCGGGGCGCAAACGATGGGCTATCCTTTAATTGAAATAATGCCGCAGAGAAATCTTAACGCTGAAACCTTTAGGCGGAAAATAGAAAATAACGAATGGATTATTTTTACAAGCTGCAGCGCAGTGCAATTATGTTTTTGTTCGCTTAATAATAAAGGTTATGATGCGAGGGTGTTTAAAAATGCTAAGATTGCCGTAATTGGCGAGGAAACTGGGAAAGCTCTTTTAGCTAAAGGCATCAATGCGGATATTATGGCGGAAGATTTTACTATGGAAGGTTTGCTTAGGGCATTTAAGAAAATAAATATAAAAGGAAAACGTATTTTTATTCCGCATTCCAGGCAGGCAAGGAAATTATTATGTGAAGGCTTGAAGAAACAAGGCGCAGCTGTAGATGAAATGTTTATTTATGAAGCAGCCCTGCCTAAACAGGCAAACCCCGGGGATTTGAAAAAAATAATCGCAGAAGAAAGATTTGATCTAATAACATTTACAAGCTCCAGCTGTGTTGGGCAGTTTGTGCGTTTGCTATCCGGGGAAAAGGCATTGTTAAAAAAACAGGTTTTTGCTGTTATCGGGCCGGTAACAAAAAAAATCTTGCGTGATTACGGCTATAAAGCTACTGTTATAGCCAAAAAATATACGGTTCCCGGGCTTGTCGAGGAAATTGAAAAATATGCAGGTAAGATGAAAAAATGATCAATTTTAGCGCTTTATTAGGAGGACGTCCCCAAATCTCGACTGCGTTAAAGTTAGTAAGCAGAATAAAGCGCGCATCAGCGAATAGTCCGCTTGTTGTGTTTAACCTGACCAGGCGCTGTAATCTTAAATGCATACATTGTTATTCTAACGCAGAGGATAAGGATTATAAAAATGAGCTTTCTCTGGCACAGGTAAAAGCTGTGATCGACTCATTTAAAAAATTAAAAGTTCCGATAATTTTATTTTCCGGCGGAGAACCATTGGTACGTAAAGATATTTTAGACATAATTGCTTATGCAAAGAAAAAAGGTATCCGGTCCGGATTGTCCACGAATGGAACGCTTATTTCGGAAAAAATTGCGGCTGGACTTAAACAAGCCGGACTGGATTATGCCGGAATTAGTATTGACGCAGATAAAAATATTCATGAACGGTTTCGCGCGAGTAAAGGTTCTTTTGATCAGGCAATTAAAGGAATCCGTAATGTTTCAAAAGCAGGCATTAAGACCGGAATCCGTTTTACTCTGACTAGATTAAATGCGGAAAAACTTGCGGCAGTCCTGGATATTTGCATCCGGGAAAAAATTTCTCGCTTTTGCATGTATCATTTGGTATATTCAGGCAGAGGGGAATTCTTGCCGAAAGATGATGTAAAAAACGCTGAACGCCGGAAAATCATAGATTTTTTGATTAAAAAAACGCTAAAGTTGAATACTCAGGGGAATCCGCTGGAAATACTTACGGTGGATAATCACGCGGACGGGATTTATATTTATAATTATTTGAAAAAAAATAATCCGCAGCTGGCTAAGCAGGCCTTGAAGCTGTTGAAATTTCATGGCGGATGTTCGGCAGGGGTAAAAATAGTGGATGTTTCGCAAACAGGAGATATCCACGCTTGTCAGTTCTGGCAGGAGCAAGTACTGGCTAATATTAAAGAAACTGAATTCTGCAGTTTCTGGAATGATAAAGAAAATAAACAGTTAAACAGGTTGCGGCATAAACACAAGTATTTAAAAGGCAAATGCTCCAGATGCGCGTATAAAGAATACTGCGGAGGCTGCAGGGTCAGGGCTTTTGCTAAATATAATGATTTTTGGCAGGAAGACCCCTGCTGTTATTTAACTGAAAGCGAAATTAAATAAGGAGGAGTTTATGCGCCAGGTTGCTGTCTTTGGATTAGGTAGTTTTGGGTCAACGGTAGCAAAGACATTGACTGACCAGGGAGTAGAGGTTTTTGCTATTGACGCGGATAAAGAAAAAGTTGAAGATATCAAAGACTATGTGGCTGTTGCGGTCGCGCTTGACGCAACAGATGAGAAATCACTGCGCGCAATCGGCATCGAACAAGTAGATGCGGCAATAGTATGCATAGGAGAAAATGTGGAAGCGAACCTGCTGATTACTACGCTTTTGAAAAAGATAGGCATAAAAAATATTTATGGGCGTTCGGTTAATTATCTTCAGGAAGAAATTTTAAAAACACTGGAAATTACAAAGATAATTAATTTGGAAAAAGAAATGGGTGAATCCGTGGGTAAAAGTTTAACCAGCCCGAATATTCAGGCCAGCATGAAACTTTCCAGCGGGCATACGATGGCGGAGCTAAAAGTACCGAATGATTTTTATGGGCGTTCGCTAAAAGATTTAAATCTGCGCAAACGTTATGATATAAATGTCGTAGCGATAAAAAAACAGATTCCGGATATTAATCAGCGCGGGCAGAGAATATTGAAGGAAGAGATAAATGACTTGCCTCAGGCGGAAGATATTTTAGAGGAAAATGATTGCCTGATAATTGTCGGCAAACAGGAGAGCATTAATTTGCTTTCCAAGCATAAATAAGGCTAGAAAAGATGAAAAGAAAAATCAACGCATTATTTTTTGTTATTATATGCATTTTTTTTATTCTGCTTATTGTGGGCAAAGAAACGATGCCAGGATTGTTGCGAGATATAGAAATTTTTTTTGCGGGAATTGGCCTGGTAACCGCGTTATATATGTTAAACTGCTTTGCGGTTTTTCGCGCGAAATTGGAACTTGCTTTGCGTCATATAATGGAAAATAATTTTGACACAGGAATTTCTCTGAAGGGGAAGGACGAATTCGCTGTTTTGGCAAAAAAATTTAACAATGCTATCAACCGGATCAATGAGTATGACCGCTTGCGCGAAATGAAAATGGACATAATCAGCCGCTTACTCGCAACTTTAATCCGGAATATTTCAGATGGGGTTATGGTCATGGATATTACCGGCGGGAAGATTAAAATAAATAAGGCCGCTCAAGAAATCTTCAATGTGAATCAGGATGAGTTGAGTATAGACTCTGTGGTTAAATTGGCCGCGAATGAGCGATTCAATAAGCTTTATATGGATATTGTCAATGGGCGGGCAAACACCATTGCTGCGGATCTGGAAATGTTTCTGCCGGTTTTGCGCGCAAAAGCGGTGATAGCTTTAAAAATGTTTGCGGTTAAAGACAAGGACGAGAGGTTAAATTCTATTCTTTGTGTTTTTACCAAGGCATAAATACGGTTAGTCTTATCTATAATCCTGGATAATTCATGGTAATCATGTAAGATGCATACTAAAATACAGTTAACAAGAAAAACTTTGTTTCGATTTGTCCGGTTACTGCAAATCACTATGAGTTTGCTTGTACTTTGCAGTTTTTTGAATGCAAAGCTTTTTGCCGATGATGTCGAAGAATATAACGAGTTATTATATCAGGCAAGAGCATTGTTTAACCAGGGCAGGCTTGAAGATGCGATTTCGGCATATGAAAAAGCAGAGGAGCTTTTTTTTCCTTCTAAAGAAGCTATTTTTAATCAAGCGGTAATATATAAAAATATGCGCGCCTATCCAAAAGCGGTTGAAAAGTATAAACAACTGCTTAGCATCCAGCCGGATAGGATAATTTATTTTAATTTAGGTGAAATATATTACCTGGAGGGGATGCCTAAAGAAGCTGTGGCTGCGTTTAACCAGGCAATAGCATCAGGCATGAACGATGCGAGAGTTTATTTTTATCTGGGAAAATGCTTTGAGGGCTTAAATGATAAGCAAGCGGCAGTAAGGGCGTATCGGGAGTCGGTTGCTATTGATGATGCTTTTGTGCTTTCGCATGCGGCTTTGGGAAAAATTTACGAGCAGGAAAAAGCATGGGCAAGCGCGCAAAAAGAGTATGAGCAGGTACGGGAACTTGACCCGAGCATAAAACAAGTCTATCCTGTTTTAGCGATGGTTTACTATAACCAGGAACGTTATGAACTGGCATTAGGAGCATTTAGGAAAGTTCAGGCTGTTGACCCCGGCAATACGCAAGCGCAGGTATTCATAGACAAGATTTATGAAAAAATGGATAAAGATAAAAAAGACGGCTTAAGCAAAAGGCAAAGTGAAAAGTTCAGTTTAAGCATAGCTAAAGAAGTGCCGCCGGTAGAGGTAAAGGATGCAATTGCGGTTGCTTTACACATAGCGGATACAAAAAATTTGCGTTTTAAATGCTGCGCTTTATTTTATATTAAAAACAAAAAAAATAACGAGGTTGTTTTTAAGGGAAACCCGGATATCCTTTATACTATTACTTTGGGGAAAACGGGGATTGTTATTTCTAACGGCGAACAATCGGTGAATTTAGATGAGGATATTATGATCTGGCATGATAATCCTAAAGCGACATTTTTGCTTTTTGGAATTGAAGCCGGCAAAGGCGAATATTGGGCCAGCAAAACCGACCGCATCTACAGAGGAAAAATAAAAATTTCCGTTTATGAAAAAAAATATTTAAGAATAATAAATGAAGTTGACATGGAAGAATATTTGCGCGGGGTTTTACCCAGCGAAATGGATAACAGCTGGCCGATGGAAGCGCTTAAGGCCCAGGCAATAGCCGCTCGCAGCGAAGCCTACAAAAAGATTCAAAGGCACGCAAAAGAAAATTTTAATTTTTGCTGTGAAGTGCATTGTCAGGTTTATGGAGGAGCTTCCGTGGAAACAGAAGCGACTAACCGTGCGGTGGATATGACGGACGGAATTGTCGCGGTATATGAGGATAAGCCGATAGACGCGGTTTACAGTAATAGCTGCGGCGGGCATACTCAAGATAATATCTTCGGAGAACGCAGCGAAATTGTGTATCTTAAAGGCAGGCCTACAGCGATGCGGCCGATGGCTTTTGATTTTCCGCTTTCAGCACTTGAGCTTGAAGACTGGCTTTTGAGTACAACGATCCCTGTTTATTGCAATAATGAAAAGTTTTCCCGCCGGAGTAATTTTCGCTGGATGAGAATCTACAGCAGGGAAGAATTGGAAGCGCTGATAAATAAGAAAATGGATATAGGCAGGCTGGTTGCTATTGACATTATTGAACGCAACCGCTCCGCGCATATTCAAAGCATCAGGATTACCGGTTCAAAAGGAAAATTTACTGTTGAAAAAGAATTGAATATCCGGCAGTTGCTTGGGGATTTGCGCAGCGGTATGTTTAATATAAATATCAAGTGCGCAAAGGACGGTTCTGCAGAGGAGTTTATGTTTTACGGTGGAGGCTGGGGCCATGCTGTGGGAATGTGCCAGGTGGGAGCGGCAAGTATGGCAGAACAAGGCTATACTTACGATCAAATTTTAAAATTCTATTTCAATCAGATTGAACTGAAAAAGTTATATTGATATTTATTAAACCCATGTGGGATAATACAAATTGCGATGAAGAAAGTTACCCTTGTAGAAATGAAGAGTAAAGAAAAAGGCGTTATTATTAAAGTTGAGGGCGGACATGCTCTTGAAAAACGCCTTTCAGTCATGGGGTTAAATCTTAATAGGCGCATAACAAAATTAAGCACATTCGCGTTTCGCGGCCCGGTAGCAGTCAGAATCGGACGCAGCGTGGTTGCTTTGGGCCATGGCATGGCGTCAAAAATATGGATAGAACTGGAAAAAGATTAAAAAAAATCGCGCTTATCGGAAATCCTAATGTAGGAAAAAGTGTTTTGTTTTCCCGTCTTACCGGGGTTCGTGTCCTGGTTTCAAATTATCCGGGAACTACTGTAGAACTTCTCGAAGGCTACCTTACTGTTGATAAAGAGTTGGTGAAAGTTGTTGATTTGCCCGGGACATACAGCCTGGAAGCTTCTGCTCCGGCGGAAAAAGTAACTGTAAACATGCTTAAAGAAGAAATCGACCTGGTGGTCAATGTTATTGATGCGTGTAATCTTGAACGCAACCTTTATCTTACCATGGAGCTTTTAGAAAGCGGCGCAGCAATGATTGTTGCTTTAAACATGTTTGATGAACTGCGGCATTGCGGAGTTGCTTTAGATGTAAAAAAACTTGAACAATTGCTGGGGGCTAGAGTTATTCCTACCAGCGGCATGACCGGATTGGGGATTAAAGATTTAAAGGAGGAATTGTTTCAGGCAAAGTCACGGAAATCCTCTAAGCACACTAATGAGCAAAGGTGGGTGCGGATCGGGAAAATCATTGAAGAAGTTCAGCAGCTTTCCCACCGGCATCATAATTTGCTCGAACTATTGGAAGACGCGTCGGTTACCCATTTCTGGGGCATGGCTATTGCGGCATTAGTGATAATATCAAGTTTTAAGTTTATCCGTTTTATAGGAGAAGGGCTGATCAATTATATACTGGATCCGTTTTTTAATAACTTTTACCGGCCGGTTATTCAGCGCTTAAGTGTTTTTTTAGGCCCAGGCGGTTTTTGGCACAATGTTCTTGTCGGTAAGGTCATTGACGGCAAGATAGATTTCCAGCAATCTTTAGGCTTATTGACAACTGCGCCTTATGTGGAATTTGTCATGGTGTTGCCTTATATATTGGCTTTTTATTTGCTGCTTAGTTTTTTGGAGGATAGCGGCTATCTTCCAAGGCTTGCGCTTTTACTTGATAATGTTATGCATAAGCTGGGACTGCATGGATTTGCGATAATTCCGGTTTTGCTTGGATTTGGCTGCAATGTCCCGGGCATTCTTGGAACGAGGATATTAGAGAGCGAGCGGGAGCGTTTTATAGCTTCGACGCTTATTTCCATAGGAGTTCCTTGCGTGGCTTTGCAGGCAATGATATTCGGCGTGTTAGGCGGATTTGGCGGATATTTTGTTTTCCTGGTTTATGCGATTCTTTTTTGTGTATGGCTTTGCCTTGGGGCAATATTAAATTATTTTTTAAAAGGATACAGCCCAGAGCTTTTGATTGAAATCCCGCCGTACCGGGTGCCTTCTTTGAAATTAATGTCTAAAAAAGTTTTTTTCCGAGTCCGCGGGTTTATTTTTGAGGCTTTGCCTATCGTGCTTTTAAGCGTTTTGGTTATAAATATCCTGCAGCAGATTAAGGTATTCGAGTTTATTTCGATTATTTTCGGCCCGGTTCTTAGGGTACTTTTCGGCCTGCCTAAAGAAGCGATATGGGCTTTGATAATCGGGCTTTTGCGCAAAGATATTGCCGCAGGCATGTTAGCCGGGCTTGGGTTGAACGTGAAACAGCTTATGATATCCTGTGTTGTGCTTTCGATGTCTTTTCCCTGCATCGCGACTTTTATTATTTTTTTTAAAGAACTGGGGATTAAGCGCTTATTGCAGGGAATCCTTATTATGGGCATTGTTACCGCGGTAGTTGGCACGGCAATGAATATGCTGTTGCCGTGAGAATCGTTAACCAGGGAGATTTTGAAGGAAAAACAGATGAGGTATTTTAATAGAGTAATAATGATTTTTTGCGCAATTGTTATACTGGCATTTGCCGGTATAATTTTAATAGACAGGGCATATCTGGCTTCTTATAAACTTTATATGGACAGGACATTGGTTGCTAATGTCGAATGTAAGATTAACCAGCAGACAAAACAGAAATTGTTAAAGGTTAACTTTAATTTACAGTCCGCTATCTCGGCAGAAGCATTATATAGTTTTGATGCGGATGAATGGGTGATAGAGGGAAGGTTTATAAAATGGAAACCTTTTCTCGGTTTATTCGGCATAAAACGTTATTACCGAGTGGAACGTTTAAGCGGCAGATATTTTGATGCTGAAAAAGAAAAAAATAGCCCTAGAGTTGTGTATGCGCTTGCTGATACCCCTGATAGGTTTTGGTTTTTACTATATAGGCTGCAGCGTTTTTGCCCTTTCATCGATGCCATGTACGGCAACAGCGCATTTATTCCATTTGAAGACGGCAAGTTATTTAATATTTATGTTACAGGCAGCGGGTTTATGATCAAAGATATGAGTGTTCCGAAAAAAAGAAGCTGGCTGCAAGTAGGATAAAACTCGATGTTTTTAAAAAAGCGATAACTAATATGGCGGAAGGGATCCCTGCCAGGGGAATTATTATTAAGCATACCAGAATTGCCCCGCAGAACGCTCCAAGCATATCAACAGCATAAAGAATATTCCCCGGATTTTTTCCGTTATTTTTTTGTTCAAGATAAATCTTGTTTGCCAGAGGAAATTCTAACCCCGCAAAAATACCCCAAAGAGCGCAAACACAGGCGAATATTATCAAAAAAGTGCCGGAGGCAATATTATCGGCAGATAGCTTTTGCATGAAAAAGATTAAGGGGTAAAACATAAAACAAAACAATATAAATACAAGGTCTATATATAAAAACGTGGACAGGTTTTTTTTGATTGTTTTAAGTTTTTTAGTCATCAGCATGCCAGATAAGGCAAGACCTACCATAAAAGCGCTGATAAGCAAGCCGATATGCAGATAAACATAGCCATAAAAAGTTTGTAGCACAAGAAGCGCAATAAGGTTGAGGGATGTGCCGGAAAATCCGCTTGTTAGGATAATTGCAGGGATCAGCGGGCGGATTTTATCTCGGTTGTTTTTTCTCCTGATCAGGATATAAAATATACAGTAAATCGCTATCGGAAACAGTACAATAAGCCCAAGTAAAATATTGGGTTTGGTTTGTTTAAGCAGGCGGAATATTTTTTGAAATTCCGGAGAAAATAAAGAATTCCATAAACCCAAACTGTAAAAGACGCCGATTGGTTTTAAATCCTCGTTAAGATAGCTGCGGCTTTTTTTTAAGCTTGTGTGAAACCAGTTCTTATAGTCAGGGCTTAGGCGGTAATTAAAATAAGATTCGTTAAGAAAAGCGTTTTTATCGCGGATTTTTCCCAGTCTAACACTGATTGAGCTTGGGTTAAGAGCTAAGGTATTGCTTTTTGAGGCTATAAATAAGTTGTATGATCCGGGAACTACTTCTACGGATGGGAAAACAGCGCGCAGGGTTTTTAACAGGCACTGGTTTATGTCGGATTGTTCTTCGGAAAGATAGCTTAAAGAGCCTGGAATACTCAAGCATAAAATTCCCTGCGGAGTGAGTCTTTCTCGTACTATTTCAAAAAATTCTTTTGTATAGAAGCGGTTAATGAACAAGGTTGTCGGCAATGGCAGGTTGCTTAGGATAATATCGAAGTTATCATTGCATTGTTTTAAAAATAGCCGGCCGTCAATATAATGAATTTCAAGCCGGGGGTCATTTAGTTCTTTAATAGTAAGGTCAGTAGCGTAATCTTTGGCCATGCGGATTACCAGCGGATCCATTTCGGCGTAGGAGACTTTTTCTACGGGAAAGCGCAATATCGTATCAATAACCCCGCCTATTCCGCAGCCGATTACAGCAATGCGGCTGCATTTTTCAGCGCTTAAGAACGGGAAATTAACGAGGTCATTTACAAAGGCAATGTCCGGGTCAGGGACAGTCATAAAAGGCAAGCCGTCATAGTAAAATACATATTGTTCGTGTTGTTTAGTAACGGAAACATTGCCGTAAACGGAATTTTTAGAACCTACAAGGTTAAAATTATGCCATTGCCATTTTAAAGAATTTTCATTGAGCTGTTTTAGCGGTTTAGAATAAACGAAAATGCCTGCAAGTATCAGCAAGCAAAATATCCCAATTCTTAGTATCTTTAATTTTGGTCTTATTTTTAAAGTGAAGAACAGATAAGAACAAGCGATATTTAACCATCCGATGATAAAAGCAATTTGCAGGGTGGATATATTAGGGATAAGCCCGTAAGTTATGAATACTCCTGCGAATCCGAACCCGATTGCTTCAAGAAAGTAACTTGTACCAACAGCTGTGCTTAAAGGTTTTTTGCGTAAATCTGCATATAAGCGGCAAACCAGAGGGAATTGGCCGCCCAGCAAAAAACCGCTGAATGACATAATTAAAAAAGAAGAGAGGAAAGTAAAAGCGATTCCTGTTCCTTCTCCGGGAATGATGCCGAACAATATTTTTACGCTGCGTACGGCAATAATGTTTAAAGGTAAAGATATACCTGCGAGTAACTGGATAATAGCGTAAAGGATATGCGGATACTTTATTTTTGAACCAAACAGCCCGAATGTAAAACTGCCCAAGGCTTCTAAAAAAAGCCAGTTTGCGAGAATCAGGCCGATTATAAGTTCGTTGCCGTAAAATTGAATGAGGAATTCGCGTATAAACAATATCTGGGCGCAAAAACATGAAAAGCCCATCAGGATGATAAAAAGGCTGCTGAATATGCGCATATTTTTCTAGCTCCCGGGTGTTCTAGTATTGGTAATAGTTCAGCGTTCAGAAGTTTGAGTTAATAATGATGCGGCGCAGACTCTATCGTCTCCCTGCGTTCGCAGACGGTGCTCGTCGCAATCGGATAAAAATTTCCCGACTGCCCCCCCATCCCCCAAAGGGTGGTATTTCAGGTAAGCACTTCTGGGAAAATTTCATCCTCATAAGCGAGCTTCTGCGCGCCTTATGCTCACTACGTGAGCCGATCGAGTCTCTTCTGCTAAGAGCTGAACTGTTACTAGTATTGTAAAACTCAAAGTATTCTAGTAAAATATAGTAACAAATTAAAAATATGGTTTCAAATATTAAAAAAAGAAAGGATAGAACATGAAGCCGGCTTTAATAAGAATATGGAATGAGATAGATGTGGATGAGGTAAAGAAACATTTGCTAATGGCTGGAGAATTGTCCGCTAATTGTGAAAACTGCCAGCAGCTGGGAATAGATTTTGCGAAAGAGCAGGCTTGTTCAGAATGCCATACCCGGTTTCGATATATCAGCTTTCGTAAAAAGGATAATAAAGCCGAAGAACTTTCCGCAATCAGAAGGTTGAAACACAAAAGGCCGGATCTAACGATAGTTGATTATGAGGACATAAAACACGCCTGCGGTAAATCAAAAGCGCAAAGCTTGTTTGATGATTAGGATTATTTCAAAATTCGGGATTATCGTAATAGTTCAGCGTTCAGAAGTTTGAGTCAATAATGATGCGGTACAGACTCAATCGTCTCCCCGCGTTCGCAGGCGGTGCTCGTCGCAATCGGATAAAAATTTCCCGACTGCCCCCCCATCCCCCACGGGGCGGTAGTTCAGGTAAGCACTTCTGGGAAAATTTCATCCTCACAAGCGAGCTCCTGCGCGCCTTATGCTCACTATGTGAGCCGATTGAGTCTCTTCTGCTAAGAGCTGAACTGTTACGGATTATCAAGCTTTTACGATTTTTCCTGAACGGATACAAGCTGTGCAGACACGCGCAGTTTTAACGCTATTGTTCAAACGTATTTTAATGTTTTGAAGATTAGGTTGAAAAGTACGCTTACTGATTCCGGTGGTCTTTTTTCCTACGCCGCCTTTTTTCTTGGCCATACCGCGTCTTTTAATTGAACGGCCGGCTTTCGGGCCTTTTCCGCAGATTTCACAGAATTTAGACAATTTAATACCTCCTATTACGAAGACATATTATTTTGAACACTCTTGAATCTTGAATGAAACTACAAGTATCCAAAGTATATATCATAAATGAATTTATTTGTCAACGACTTTCAAGCCGTATTAGACGAACCAACACAAAACTAGTGTATAACTATTTGTAAAATAATGAGTTATGAAGTTGCAAAAAAAACACATCTATGGTATACTTTATCACCTTTTTTAAAAAACCTTATAGAAATTGTTTTTGGTTATTTTAATAATAATGGGGGGTAAATGTTTTCTCTAAAGAAAAAACCAGTTATTTGCAAGCTTGTTACGCTAATTATTTCCCAGGTATTTCTTTTCAATGGTCTTGCGGTAAGTTACGCAGCAGGTATTTTTGACGAGAAACCTGTTTTGGAATCAACTCTTTCTCCGCGTGTAAATTTAGAGCCTGCATTAATACAAATGATTTTTAATTCTCTGCCTGAACAGCAAGTAAATGTTCCGTTTATCATGGAAGGGGAATTAAAAGACGCTGCTTTGAAGAAACAACTCGGGTTTTTAAATTCAGCTTTTTTGGAAAAAGGCAAACTAGCCACGGTTAAAATAATTTTTGAAAATGAACAGCTTTACAATAACGTGGCGCGGGTAATAAGGGCTCAAGACAGGATGGAAGATACTCCAGGTATTACAATTAACCATGAATGGGCAATGGCTTTTAAAGAAGAAGCTTTGCGCCGAGCGATAGAAAAATTAAAAGGCAAGAATATAATATTCTCTCAAATGGAGTATGAGTTATCGCAGGAGTTTCTAGGCCATTTCAGGAATCTTTTGCAGCATAAATATAATCTTAGCGAAGTTGAGGCGCGTTATGCGAGCGGGCAGTTGGCAAAATTGCAGATGGCCGGAGGCTTGGGAAGTTTTAAACCGGATCTGGTAAGAGGATTTTATGATGTGATGAAAAAGTTCTTAGGAGAAATTCAGGCTAGGGATAGTATTCATGTTCTGGGAGTGCTTTATGCCAAAGCGATAAAAGGAGACAAAAAACTAATTGAGGATACTAGATTAAATGCAGCGCGCAAAAACATCAGGGAAAAGGAGAAAAAGGACATTATCCGCGATTTCGCTAAAATTGTGCGCAGATATCAGCAAAAGGCGCAGTTGCATGATAATGGAAAAGTTCTGAAAGCAGTTAATGAGCTTAAAAATGTGATTGATTCAGATAACATCACTGCGGTGATTGAAGTAGTGCGTGAAATGACGGCAAATCATAATAACGAGGAAACCGGTCAGGATGAAGAGAATCCTCTGCGCGCTTCTTTTCTCAGCGTATTAAAAAAAGTGCTTGAAAAGCACGGCAAAGAAGACCGGGAAGTGCATGATTTGATTGGAGTTGCCAGGCAGGCAATGGACCTAGTTACGATTTTTCGGGATATAAAAATTGGCATGGCGGATATTGATACTGTGGATGTTTATTTATACCGGGATCCTTTTTCCGAACTGCATGAATACTGGATATATTGCCCGCAGATTTTTCATGAAGCGTATCCCGGACAGACTAATGACCATTTCCGTTCAATCCAGGCATATCTTTACCGCGAAGTGCAGTTCCGCCTGCTGAAACGCTTAAATGAAAGAGGGCATATCGGAGACGATGTTATTATCTCTGATAGCGAAACCAGTACCGCGTTTGCGAATCCAACAGTTGTAAGCGACGATCTGACGCAATATAAAGGATATACGTCAAAAGAACTAGAACAGTATGAGGAAATTTTTCAATTGCTTGAAGATATGAACATTTTTAGGCATCATTACAATCATACTATTGTTCCTGCCGGGATGAACCGCCCGCCGGTAACACAACTTAAAAAATTAAAAATACAAAAAGAATTAGAGTTTATACAGTCAGGCGAGCAGCTGGACGCGCGCAGGCTTGTCGGAGAAACGCATGATATTATTACCGGTTGTTCCACGGCGCATACGCAGATTTGCAAAGAAGATCCGGATATTTACAAGGAGTTTGCGGATAAAGTAAAGGAAGATGAACTATTCGGAAACAGCGAAGGTTCTTATATCGGCCGTTGGCAGGGCGATGGGATTAAGGAAGTTGTTTCTGTATGGATGAAAAGGCTTAAGGTAAATAATTATTCGGATTTTTTCGTAAAGCTGAACAAAGAGGCAACCAGGAAGAATAATTTTATTTCGATGATAAAGGCAGTGAAACGCAAACAAAAACAGCGCTTTATTGAAGAATTGTTTAAAGGTACGTTTGGAGAATTAGATATGACCCGTGAAGAATTAGAGAAAAGCGGGGTTAATCTAATAGACCGTCCTTTTTTTACCTTTATAAGAAGAATGGTTCCCTATAAATGCAGCAATCTGCTGGTGGATATGCTTTATAATGCTGATTACCGGGAGAGAATAATCAAAACCGGCGCGGTTATTTTTGTCGGCGGCCGCAAGTTCGATGATTTTGCCGATGATCAGCACCGCCGGATCAAGGAATTGATAGAACATGACCCGCGTTTAAAAGCGCATATTATTTTTATTTCAAATCACAATGTTGACAGCTCCTGGATGATTCAGCAGGGGACTGATTTTGGCGGAATGCTTTCCTGGGAGGGCATGGAAGCAGGGCCGACAAGCCCGAGCAACGCCGGATTAAACTGGACCAATCTTTTTAGCTCGCCGGACGGAGTGATGTTGGAACGCGTGCATAAGATTAAGCGGGATATTCAAGGCAAGATAGTAGCTGGTACCGGTTATTGTATTCAATATGGTAATGAAATTGCTTCTGACGGCAAATCAAGGCTTCCGTCAAAAGATTCAATCATGGAAAATATGGAAAAAGGCGCGATAGCCTATTATAACCAGGAAGATTATGACACGGTAGCATTTAATAATATGTGGCTTAATATGACCCAGGGGGATATCTGCACCCAGGCTTCCGGATTATTACTGCTTTTTGCAAAATCAATAACAGGCAGGGAGCAGCAGGAGCAAAAATAATCAAGGAGTTGTAAAAAAAGCAGATACAGCGGGTTTAGATAATTTTCTTTTGGCATTAAAAAAGAATACAGTTAACGCTACTATATATTCAACCAACTATGAATTTGCGCAATATTTGGAAGGGGTGCTGCGGAATTTAAATAATAAAGCCGCGGTTTTAAAAATTATAAATAACATAATAAGCGCAAATACAACGAATTATTATAAACAGAAGCAGATATTGAAGTTTTTTGAATTATTAATAAACAAATTAAAACAAAAAACCCATGGAATAAGCCCCTGGATGGAAGAGGATTTTGGCCTTGAAGATGAGAGGGATCAGATTCAGGACATAACGGTATTGGAACGTTCAGTTTAAACCTTAGATTATTCAAAATTTTATCCGATTGCGAAAAGCACCGCCCCAGCGAACGCAGGGAGACGATTGAGTCTGTACCGCACTATTATTAACTTAAACTTCTGAACGCTGAACTATTACCCTGGATTTTTCGTGTTGCAAAATCCGGGCTTATAGATAAGCCCTAAAAAAAAGAGATTGCTTTGCTCTCTAAAATAAATAAAATTTAGCAAAGATTTAGCAAGTAATGGTATAATGCTTTCATGGATAAATATAAATTTACTCATTATTTCGAAAGTGAGGTTTTACGAAAACGCCCGTATCTTACAAGGAAGATTTGTGTTGAAATTATTAAAAATCATCTAAAAAGCGAACTGCAAGAGAATAATCGTTTTCGTTTTTGGGGAAAATGTAAGGATTTAGATGGAAAAATATTACGTGTTGTAACATTGGAAGATAAAACTACAATTCATAATCCCAAAAATTGCAATGGAGAACAAAAATTATGGTAACTTATTTCGAAAAAATAAGTTGCAAAATAATGGCATGCATAAAAAGATGCAGGCAATTTTCGGGATACCTCGATAGCAAGTCTAAATCCTACACGGATTTAGACTATCGCCCCTACGGGCGGATTTTACGTGCTGCAAAATCCGGGATAATGCATTTTTAGACAGGAGGTTTAAGCCATGACTCTAAATTATTATTCCGATACCGATTCATTATATATTGATCTTTCTTCAAAAGATAGCGCTGAAACTCGTGAAATATCACCAGGCATTAATCTTGATTATGATGAAAAAGGTGAATTGGTAGGTATCGATATCGATAATGCCAGTAAAAAACTTGACTTTAAGGATTTAACGCTTAATCACATACCTACCAGAGTACATATTCTTGCATAGCAAATCAATCCAGCTGACTTACCTGCGCACTGTCGGGCTTCGGTAAGACAGCTGATTTTCGTGTTGAGCCGGCAGGAAAAGCCGTTTTACCCTGCTAAAAATTCCATTATCCCAAATTTTGGTAACAGTTCAGCTCTTAGCGGAAGAGACTCGATCTGAGCATAAGGCGCGCAGAAGCTCACTTATGAGGATAAAATTTTCCCAGTTTTTACCTACTGAACTACCGCCCTGTGGGGGAGGGGGGGGCAGTCGGGAAAATTCTATCCGATTGCGACGAGCACCGCCTGCGAACGCGGGGAGACGATTGAGTCTGTACCGCATTATTATTAACTCAAACTTCCGGGCACTGAACTATTACTATTAGTTTGACCACAATCAATAATAATTCTTATTTAAAAATTATTCTTGACAATAAGGAAGAAGATGTTATAATAAAAATTCCTATGGAAAATATTGTTAAGCAATTAAAAGCTAAGCGTATCCGCCTGACTCCGCAAAGGATCGGCATATACAAAATTTTAACTAGTCAAAAGAAACATTTAACTGCGGATGAAATCCATGGAAAAATTAAAAACGAGTTTCCTGCGGTTTCTCTAGCAACTGTTTACTCGGTCTTGGAATTATATAAGGGAAAAGATATTATCCGGGAGATCAGGATTACTTTTAACAGGTCATGTTTTGAATCAAGAACGGATTCTCACCATCATTTTTATTGCAGGGAATGCCAAGAGATTTTTGATATTAATTTGCATCCTTGCGCTGTGCTGCGGAAAAAAGAAGTTCAAGGGCATTTGATCGAAGAATTACAAGGATACTTCTACGGTATATGTTCTAAGTGCCGCAAGAATTCGGTTTAACAATAAGGAAGCATAAATCCATGAAACTGGGAAATAAAATATCGGCGCAAGATTTTCAAGCTGGTTTGATTGAGCGCATTAAGCGCACTCCTTCAGTAGAAAGTTTTCGTTTTAAACCGCGGAATAAAATAAATTTTATCCCCGGGCAGTTTTTAGAAGTTAAGTTTGACCCTGTGAATAAAAGCAACCGCCAGCTTAATAAATACCTTTCATTTTCTTCTTCTCCGCATCAAGATTATATTGAAGTAACCAAGAGAATTACTGAAAGTGAATTTTCTAAGAGGTTAAAAGCGCTTTCTCTTGCGGATATAGTCAGTTTTCGCGGGCCGATGGGCAATTGCGTATATAGCGAGGAATATAAAAAGATTTGTTTTTTAGTCGGGGGTATAGGCATTACGCCGGTTATTTCCATGCTGGGTTATATTTGGGAAACCCGGAGTAAAACCGATATTATCCTGCTTTATTCAAACAAAAATTATCAGGAAATCGCTTTCAAAAAAGAGCTCGACTATTGGCAGAAAAATATGGATAATATAAAGATAGTTTATACAATAACCGAATGTCAGCCGGAGGATGAAAATTGTCTTTATGGCTGTATTGATAAAGATCTTGTAATTAGTAAAATCAATGACATTGAAGAAAGGGTGCTGTTTTCTTTTGGCCCTCCGGGCATGGTTGAAAACATGAAAAATATTTGCGAAGAAGGTATTTGCCGGCCTAAAGCAGTTATAACGGAAAATTTTGCAGGATATTAATAACTAAAAGCAAGGGGGAGTGATATGGAAAATAAAGATATAAAAAGGATGGTTTTAAAGGCGGTTTTTCGAGCGCTTGCTTTTGGCGGCCTTTATTTAAGTATTGTTGGTACGCTTAAAGGTAATTCTGCTATGTTTGTTGCGGCCGGCAGTTTTATAATGGGTGTTGGCGCGGCTTTGGGCTGGATGGAAATATAAAGCGCTTGCGCTAAACCCTAAACCCTAAGAAGAGAGGCAGATAATGGCGATTATGAAAGATATTATTCAAAGCGCGGATTGGAAAAAAGAAAAACATGTTCCGGTAATTGAAGCGGACGATACGGCAAAAAAGGGGGCTTGTGTTAGTGTCAACATAAGCGTTGGCAAAGAAATCGCGCATCCGAATACCACCGAACACCATATAGCCTGGATAAGTGTTTATTTTCTGGCGGATGGAGAAAAATTCCCTTTTGAAATCGGCAAGTTTGAATTTAATGCTCACGGTGCTTCTGCTCAAGGGCCGAATACCAGCACGATTTATTCCTGCCCCCAGGCACGCTGTTGTTTTAAGACGGAAAAATCCGGAACGATAATCAGCTTGGCGTCTTGTAATATTCATGGGCTTTGGGAGAGCTCGAAAAAATTAACTATTGAATAAAAGGAGGAGCGTATGGACAAAAAATTAGCAAAAGCAATGAACGAGCAGGTAAAAAATGAATTATATTCGGCTTATTTGTATTTGGCAATGGCAGCTTATTGCGATTATCAAAACTTACCGGGTTTCGCTCATTGGATGAAAACGCAGGCAAAAGAAGAACAATCACACGCGATGAAAATTTATGGATTTTTAAACAATGTCGGAGAACGGGTAGTAATGGAGGCAATTGCCAAACCGCCGGCAGAATTCGATTCGCCGGCGGATGTTTTCAAGAAAACTCTCGAACACGAGAAAAAAGTGACAGCTTTGATAAATGATTTATATAACCTTGCCCAAAAAGTTCAGGATAATGCCGCAGCGATATTTTTACAGTGGTTTGTCACAGAACAAGTTGAAGAAGAAAAGAACGCGGCAGATATTCTGGCGGTGTTAAAAGTTATAAAGGCTGACTCGGGACAGCTGATTCTTTTGGATAAAGAGCTGGGTAAAAGAGAATAATCTTAGTTTGTAAAAAAGGGGTTTAAATATGTCAATTGCATTAACTGCGGATAATTTTGAGCTGGAGGTTATGAAGTCGGATATTCCGGTACTTGTTGATTTCTGGGCTCAATGGTGCGGCCCCTGCCGCGTGGTTGCTCCGATAATCGATGAATTGGCGCAGGAATATAAAGGTAAAATAAAAGTTTGTAAGTTGAATGTTGATGACGCTGCGCAAATTGCGGCGCGTTTTGGCGTGATGAGCATTCCAACGCTTATTTTTTTTAATAAAAGTAAAGTTGTAAAGCAAATTACCGGCGCGATGCCGAAAGAGCAATTGGTTGAGGAGATGGCGAGGCTTTTTGGGAAAATATAAAATTAGGGAGGCAAGAATATGAAAAAATATCTATGCACTGTATGCGGATATGTGTATGACCCTGCGGAAAATAATAACGTCGCTTTTGCTAATTTGCCTGAAGACTGGGTATGCCCTGAATGCGGGGTCGGCAAAGATCAATTTGAAGAGGTTAAAGAATAATTTAAGGAGGGCAAATAAATATGGGAACTAAGGGAAGAGAGATTTTAAAAGAATTAGGGATTGATCTTAAGGAGTTGATTGAAAAATTAAATAAAGCTTTTGCCGATGAGTGGCTTGCGTATTATCAATACTGGATCGGCGCGAAAGTCGCGAAAGGAATGCCCAGAGAAGCGGTAGTTGCCGAATTGCTTCAACATGCCGCGGATGAATTACGCCATGCCGGAATGGTTGCCGACAGGATAATTCAATTAGGAGGCACGCCTCTTTTAGAACCTAAGAAATGGTATGATTTTTCAAATTGCGGATATGACGCGCCGGTTGACCCGGATGTCAGAAAACTGCTTGAGCAGAATATTAAGGGCGAACAATGCGCTATCGGCGTGTACAAAAGCCTGATTGATTATACAAAGGATAAAGACCCGGTTACTTATGATATTGCCTTACAAATACTTCAGGATGAGATTACGCATGAAGAGGACCTTGAAAATATAAAGGAAGATATCCAGATAATGCTTAAGAAAATGAAATAGGTTTTTTTGTAAAAAAAAGAGAAAGGTACTACGGAGTGTAACCCCCAGGGTAAAATATGAAGGAAATAGCAAAAGATATATATTGGGCCGGATATATTGATTGGGATCTGCGTAATTTTCACGGCTATTCTACGCCCTCCGGGTCTACGTATAATGCTTACCTGATAAAGGATGAAAAGCCCGCGTTGATAGATACCGTGAAATATTATGGTTTTGACGAAATGCTTTCGCGGATCAGGGATGTTATTGACCCGGCAAAGATTGCCTATATTATTTCAAATCATACGGAAATGGACCATTCCGGGGCAATTGATAAACTGCTTGAGTTTTGCCCCAATGCGGAAGTTGTCTGTTCGCCTAAAGGAGAAGAGGGTTTAAAAAGGCATTTCCTGTCCGGCTCAAGGCAAGGTAAAAAAGAATGGAAATTCAAGGTTGTGCAAAACGCGGAAGAATTGAAAATCGGGAAAAAGACATTGAAATTTTTTCATATGCCGATGGTGCATTGGCCGGATTCAATGGCAACTTACTGTAAGGAAGAAAACATCCTTTTTCCCAATGATGCTTTCGGCCAGCATTTCGCAAGCTCTGAAAGGTATGTTGATGAGGTTGGGATAGAAACTGCCGCAAGAGAGGCTCAAAAATATTACGCGAATATTGTGATGCCATATGGTAATCAGGTGGTAAAAGCGCTGGATGCTTTAAAGAGCATAAAGATAGATATGATTTGCCCTTCTCATGGCCTGATCTGGCGTAAAGAAGAAGATATAAAGCGGATTGCCGGGCTATATGCCAAATGGGCTAATTATGAGTCGGATAAAAGGGCAGTGATAATTTATGACAGTATGTGGCATTCTACGGAAAAAATAGCGCAGGGTTTATATATGTATCTTGAAAAAGAAAACGTGCCGGTAAAATTAATAAACCTTAAGGTTGGCGATTTTTCCGAAGCGATAACTGAAGTGATGAAATCTAATATGGTTTTAATCGGCAGCGCAATCTTAAATAACCGGATTTTACCGTCAGTCGGAGGATTTCTTACGTATCTAAAAGGCTTAAAACCAAAAAACAGGTTTGGGTTTACATTCGGTTCTTACGGATGGGCAAAGAGCGGTTTTAAAGAGCTGGAAGACGCGTTAAAAGAAGCCGGGATTAATCTGATTTCCGAGGGCAGGTATGTGCAGTATATGCCCGATGACGATGAGCTTGCGAAATTAAAGGAAACAGTGTTATTGATAAAAAAAACCCTTGATCTGTAAACAAAGGAGTGAATGTGTCGAAGATATTAACACCGCGGGAAATTGTGGAACTGGCAGTAGATGTTGAGGAAAACGGAGAGCAGCTTTATTCTATCCTGGAGAAAAAAGCAAAAGATAACAGGCTTAAGATGATGTGGTGTTATTTAAAAGATCAGGAAAAAGAACACCTGAAAATTTTTCGGGAATTTATTAAAGAGGCTGACCAAGGCATTATTTATGAATACAGCCCTGGAGAATACCATAATTATTTGGTGACGATTATTTCTGAATTCAGGCTGACAAGAAAACTTTTGCGGGAAAAGATCGGCCAGCAGTTTAAATCGGAGCTGGAAGCGGTTGAGTTTGGGATGTTCGTGGAAGAACAATCAATTTTGACGTATGAAACGTTAATTAAAAACATAAAACCTGAAAAAAAAGAACTGGTTAAAAAAATTATCAGGGAAGAGAAAAAACATCTGGCGCAGTTAAATGCGGTAAGGGCAATGCTTGAAAAAGGGGGGGGCTAATATGCTGGTAGAAATCTATTCCACGCAGGCCTGCCCTTATTGCAAGATGGCAAAGCTATACTTTTCTTCCAAAGGCATTTCTTATGCCGATTATGATGTCTCTGAAGATGATGAGAAGGCCAAAGAGATGGTGAAAGTATCCGGGCAGATGGGGGTTCCGGTTATTGTCATTGACGGAGAGCTTGTTATCGGTTTTGACAAGGCAAAGATCAATTCAATCATCAAAAATAAAATTTGAAAAAATCGCATATTTCAGGAACTAATCCGTATATTCTAATGAAAAAATCGGGATAATTACCGGGATTATCATGAGCAAAAAGATTTATGAACTGATAATTATCGGAGCAGGGCCTGCCGGGATAACCGCGGCTGTGTACGCGGCGCGCAAAAAACTGGATTTTCTGATAATATCCAAAGATATCGGCGGACAGGCTGCCTGGTCAGGCGATATTGAAAATTATACAGGGTATCAATTTATTTCCGGGCCGGAGCTTACCTTGAAATTTAATGAACATATAAGCGCTTTCGGTATTGATGTTATTATGCCGGAACAGGCAAAGGGAATCGAAAAACAGGAAAAACTCATAAAAGTAGTTTCTGATAAATCACTGTATCTGGCAAATGCGGTTATTGTTGCGACAGGCAAAAGGCCTCGGATGTTGAATGTTGAAGGAGAACTTGAGTTTAAGAATAAAGGCGTTACTTATTGCGCTATCTGCGACGGCCCATTATTCAGGAATAAGCCGGTTGCAGTTATCGGCGGAGGTAATTCTGCCCTGGATGCGGTGTTGCAGATGATGAAAATATCCCCGAAAGTGTACCTGATTAACATTAATGCCGGGCTTAGCGCGGACAGTATTATGAAAGAAAAGGTAAAGCAGGCTGATAACGTGGAAATTTTGCATAACGCGGTTGTGGAACGGATTAGCGGAGCCGCTTTTGTCGAAGCAATTGATGTGAAACAAAATGACGCGCGAAAGCATCTAAATGTTGCAGGAGTGTTTGTGGAGATAGGGCTTGTGCCGAAGTCTGATTTTGCCGGGATACTGGCAAGAAAAGAAAAACAGGAGATTGTTGTCGACTGCTTTAATAAAACAAATGTTGAAGGTATATTTGCCAGCGGGGATGTGACTAATGTTCCGGAAAAACAGATTATCATTGCCTGCGGCGAAGGCGCGAAAGCGTGTTTGTCGGCATGCAGTTATTTATCAACGCATTGGATATAACCCCAAATTTTGAAGTAAAACAGAATAGGAGTATTAAAATGCGGAAACTGCCGGATGAGGCAATCAGATTTTTCGAAAAACAGGGTTTTGTGATTATTTCAACGCTTAATGATTCCGGAAACATTCATACCTCGGCCAAAGGTATTGTGGGCATTAAGAAAGAGGGGAAGATTTATATAATTGATTTATACCGCGCGAAAACCTACAATAATCTTAAAAATAATTCCGCGGCAACGCTTACTGCTGCAGAGGATCATAATTTTCTCGGATATTCTTTGGAAGGAAAAGCTGTTATCGTTGAACATGGCCAAGTTAAGGATCAGGCGGTTTTAGATTGGGAGGAGCGGGTTATTCAGAGAATTTCAAAGCGCATGATGAAGAATATCCGAGGGCAAAAAAGCGCCGGCCATCATCCGGAAGCGTTATTTCCCAGCCCGCAATATCTAATTGAGTTTGATGTTGAAAAAATAGTTGATTTGGCTCCGGCAAATTTAAAAAAATCTCCGCTTGAAGAGGAAAAACATCAATCATGAGCATAACAATCAGTTTTTTAAAGGAAATTATTTATTTGTGGCTTGAGATTTCTCCGTATCTTTTGCTGGGAATGGCTATCTCCGGGTTACTGCATGTTTTTCTCGGGAAAGAACTGATTTCGCGGCAGCTTGGCAGAGGAGGCATCGGCTCTGTTGTTAAAGCAACTTTGCTGGGCATTCCTTTGCCGGTATGTTCCTGCGGCGTAATCCCGATAGTCAGAAGTTTGCAGAAAGAAGGCGCGCATAAATCAAGCGTGTTGGCTTTTTTAGTCGCGACTCCGACAACCGGAGTGGATTCTATCTTTGCTACATATTCTCTTTTAGGCCCTTTATTCGCGATATTCAGGCCTTTGGCTGCTTTAATTTGCGGAATAACTTTAGGTGTTTTGGATTATTTTATTGAAGGCAATAAGGCAGAAGAAAAAATAATGAAAAAACATGAGCATGTAAAGCTTCATCCGGTATTCCATTGGAATGAATTTATACGCTATTCTTTTGTTGAGATTTTGCAGGATATCGGCAAGCCGTTGATTACGGGGATACTACTTGGAGCGGCTATAGCCGTATTTTTCCCGGCAGAGCTTTTTACTCGCCATACTTCCATGTATCTTGATTTCTTAGCGGCGCTGCTGCTGGGTATTCCTCTTTATGTGTGCGCGACCGGTTCTATCCCTGTCGCTGTTTCCTTGATCGCGAAGGGTTTTTCTCCGGGAGCGGGACTGATATTTTTAATTGCCGGCCCGGCAACGAACGCGATAACATTGGCTTTTGTTTATTCAAAACTGGGGAAAAAATCATTCTATTTATATCTGATCAATATTATCGTTGTTTCCGTAGTAATGGGGTTGATCTTTAATTATATATGGAACATCTTTGGGGCAAATATTGAACTTATCAGCGGCGCCGGGAAGATGCTTAGTTTTGAATTCAAGCTTATTTCAGGAGTTATTTTGGCAATGCTTACCGTAAACGCTTTGCTGCGCCGTAAAAGCTGCGAGATAGAAATAAACGATGCGTATGAGGTCAGCGTTCCTAATATAGATTGCGGCCACTGCAAAATAACCTTAGAGGCAAAATTAAAAGAAATGCCTGGCGTGGAAAAAGTGTTTGTTGATGTTGAGAAGAAAAGAGTGCTGATATCCGGAAATGCGGATAAGCAGTTAATCAGAGAAAAGATAAAGGAAGCCGGTTATACGCCGGAATAAAATCCTTCCCAGCGTTACGATAATCATAGTATTCACGAATGGCATAAAAGTAAAACTTGACAAATTTTTAAACTCATACTAAACTAGTATTAGTTATGAAGCTTTTGACGAAAAATTCAGATTATGCTATCAGGGCAATCGTGTATTTAGCAAGGCACTCGGGCTGTTTTGTTTCATCGCGTGAAATAGCCAAGTCGGAAAGTATTCCTTTACTTTTTCTGCGCCGGATTTTGCAGGTTTTGATTAGGGAAAGAATAGTTTTGTCAAGAGAAGGGGTTTACGGCGGGGTGAAGCTGGACAGGCCGGTTGCCCGCTTAAGTGTTGCCGATATTATTAGGATTGTGCAGGGCGATATACAACTTTCGGAATGTATGTTCAGAAAAAGAATATGCCTTAACCATAGCCATTGCGCGCTGCGTAAACGAATCAACAACATTAAAAAAAAAGTTATTCATGAATTTGAAAACCTGACGATAAAAAGCCTTTTAAGGAAGAATTGACGGGGGTGTTTATTATGATGCGTAAGATAATTAAAATCGGGCTGGGTGCCTGCATTGGTTATTGCCCGATGTCAGCGATTGCGGTTGAGGAAAGAGAAGCGCAGGAATATGATGAAGCGAAAACAATGGAAAATATTGTAAAGGCAGGAGAAAATGTAATCCGCGCGCACCTTGAACATTTGCGCGGCCATAACCAGGACGAATATCTTAAACAAGCCTTGGATTTTTTAAAGAAGCGTAATATTAAAATTGATCTTAATAAGAAGGGAGAATCGGGGCAAATGAATATGCCGAAGGGGTGTCCGGGAATGAAAGTTATTGATTTTCGGGGAAAAAAAGAAAAAAATCAGGCAGAAGGAACAGGTGCGCCTCTTTCTTCGGAGCTTGGGCAATGGCCGATACAGCTTAAGCTTTTAAATCCGAGGGCGCCTTATTTTAATGATGCGGAACTGGTAATTGCCGCTGATTGTGTGCCGTTTGCATACGCTGATTTTCACAGGAAATTTCTTAAAGGCAAAGCTTTAATTATCCTTTGTCCGAAGCTTGATGCGGCTTTTGAGGAATATACGGAAAAACTTTCAGAGATATTTAAGAGTAACAATATCAAGTCTATTACGGTTGCGCATATGGAAGTTCCCTGCTGTTTTGGTACAGTGCAGATAGTAGAGCAGGCATTGAAAAAATCAGGCAAGAATATTATAATAAAGGAATACAATATATCGTTACAGGGGCAGATAATATAAAAACCAAAAACCAAAAACCAAAAACTAAAAACTAAAAACTAAAAACTAAAAAACATTACTAGAAATTAAAATCTTAATGTTAATGCGAAAGGAGAATTATCGTGAGTATGTTTTGCCGTCAGTGTGAACAAACAGCTAAAGGCACAGGGTGTACAGTTAAAGGGGTTTGCGGAAAAGAAGAGCAAGTAGCAGTGCTGCAGGATGTTTTGCTCTATAATCTTAAAGGTATCGGAGTTATAGGGAAATTAGCCCGGGAGGTTGCGGTTGAAGATGAAGCAGCAGACCGATTTGTAATGGAGGCATTATTTTCTACTGTTACTAACGTGAATTTTGACCGGGATTCGTTAAAAAAACTTGTTGATACCTCGAATAGTATAAAGGAAAAGCTAAAGAAACGTTTTCTTGAGGCTTATAAAAGCGAGCATGGCAGGGAATATTCAAAAACATTGCCTAAGGCGGTTTATTTTAATCCTGCTTCTACATTGGAAGGGCTGCTTGAGCAGGGCAAGGAGCTGGGAGTAATGTCAGGTAATGTAAATGAGGATATCCGCAGCCTGCGGGAGCTTTTATTGTACGGGTTAAAAGGAATGGCAGCATATGCTGATCATGCTTTTGTTCTGGGCAAAAAAGAGGAAAGCATCAGCGCGTATTTTTATTACGCCTTGGCAGCTTTGTTAGATGATAATTTAACCGCGAATGAGCTTGTCGGAATAATTATGGAATTCGGCGAGGTAAATCTATCCTGCCTGCAGATTCTTGATAGCGCGCATGTGGAACATTTTGGAAATCCTGTTCCGATAAAAGTTTCTTGTGCGGTAAAAAAAGGGCCGGCAATTATTATTTCAGGGCATGATTTGTTAGACTTAGAACAGCTTTTAAACCAAACCCAGGGCAAAGGGATTAACATTTATACTCATGGTGAAATGCTTCCGGCGCATGGTTATCCCGGGTTAAGTAAATATAAACACCTTGCCGGACATTTCGGCAGCGCCTGGCAGAACCAGCAAAAGGAATTTGACGCGGTTCCGGCAGCGGTTTTAATGACGACAAATTGTATCCAAAGCCCAAAGGATTCTTACAAGGACAGAATATTTACTACAGGGTTGGTGGCTTGGCCGGGAGTCGAACATATTCAGGGAAAAGACGGCAAAAAAGATTTTAGCCGGGTTATAGATAGGGCATTAAAACTGGGCGGGTTTTTGGAAACGCGGGAAGATAAGAAAATTTTAACCGGGTTTGGGCATAGTGTTGTGTTAAGCCTTGCCGATAAGATAATCGAAGCTGTAAAGGCAAAAAAAGTCAGGCATTTTTTTCTCATCGGCGGCTGTGACGGAGCAAAGCCGGGCAGAAACTATTATACGGAATTTGCGCAAAAAGTACCGCAGGATTGTATTATTCTTACGCTTGCCTGCGGCAAGTTCAGGTTCAATAAACTTGATTTCGGGGCTATCGGAGAGTTTCCCAGGCTTTTGGATTGCGGCCAGTGTAATGACGCTTATTCAGCGATTGTTATTGCTTCGGAATTGGCAAGGGCGTTTAATTGTACAGTGAATGATTTGCCGCTTTCATTGATTTTGTCATGGTATGAGCAAAAAGCCGTATGTATATTGATTACATTGCTCTCTTTAGGCATTAAGAATATAAAAATCGGGCCGTCATTACCCGCGTTTATTTCGCCGAATGTGTTAAAAATACTGGCGGATAAGTTTAATATTCAGCCTATTAGCACTCCGGAGGAAGATTTAAAGGCGATTTTGGCGTAACGTAATCTTTCTAATAAAAGGGGGAATTATGAGATGTTTTCTAGTATTTTTAAGTGCGCTTATTTTATTCAGCGCGCAGAATTGTTTTGCTTTTGAATCCAAAGATATAACAGTTGCGGTTGAACAGGATAAGAAGCAGTTATTAGTGAGTGTTTTTTATCCCAGGCATGACCCGCGTGTAGAATTTATAAGAAAGATCGAAGTAATTATTGATAATAATGTTCCGGAAGTGAAAATGTTTAATTTTCAAAGAGGAACAAAGCAGACAATGAACGTTTCCGTAGAAGATTTAGAAAAAATTAAGCAGGTACAGATAAAAGCGCAGCCTAAAAGAGGATTGGCTGTTGAGCGCGTGTTTAGCGCCCAAGAGCTTGGTTTGGGCCAACAGCAAAACAGCAAGGCCGATGAGAAGCAGTAAAAAAAGATACGTATTACTGCTTGGTTCGCTTATTTTTTTGGTTCATCTAAATATTTTTGACAGCGCTCTTTTTCAGGAAGAGGTTAGCCCCGAATTTTGGGGTAATAATATTTTAAGTTTAAAATCTGCTGCTAAAAATTTCGCTTACCTATGCTATGCTTCGGAATCTGTCCTTTCATCTGAAAATAATCAGGGTGGTTTTTCTCGTAATGTGCTGGCTTTTGCTTTTGAAGCGGATACGGTTTTTGATAATGCTCTTTACCGGCAGTTATTGTCCAAGTATCTTGACCGCGAGTGTGTGGATTACAAGGGTATTCAAAAAGATCCGGCGCTGCTTTATGCCTATCTTAAGCAAATAAGTTCGCTTCATCCGGAATTGTTCGCGCAGTTTTCAGCTAAAGAGCAGATGGCGCTTTATATAAACGCTTATAACGCGTTTACTATAAAAGCAGTTGTTGATCATTATCCAGTTGTTTCGGTTAGAAAAATTCCCGGGATTTGGGATAAAATTGAATTTGTTTTTGCCCGGAAAAAGATTACGCTTGATGAAATAGAAGATAAAATTATGCGGCCTGAATTAAAAGACCCAAGAACGCGTTTTGCGCTTGTTTGCGCGGCAAAAGGGTGCCCGGCGCTTAATGCGGAGCCGTTTAACGCGGATAATCTGGATATAATGCTTGAAAATTCCGCGATTAATTTTTTGAATGATGCCAGCAAAAATCTGTTGGATAAACAAAATAACGTACTTTATCTTTCCGCGGTTTTTAAATGGTTTAAAGATGATTTTGGCGAAGTGATTCCGTTTATCAGCAAATATCTGCCGCAGGAAGAGGTGAATTTTATCCGCATAAATAAACCAGCTATAAAATTCCAATATGACTGGAATCTAAACGATAAGAAATAGTAGCTGGTAATTGACTTTCTGGTTTATAATAGAAGTACCGTTTAATTTTTAAAAAGATTTATCCCGGAAAAAATATTAGCGCGTTAGATTAATGCTATTCCAATAAGGAGGCTGTTTAATGCATAAGCAAGAAATTTTAGTATTTCGTAGCCCTGAAGAAATCGCTAAAGCTGTTATAAGAAAATGGATGAAAATTGCCACCGAGGCAATCAAAGAAAAGGGTTTTTTTGCGGTTGCCCTTTCCGGCAAAGAAACAGCGCTATTTTTGTATGAGCGGCTGGGTAATTTGCCTGACGCGCTGCCTTGGGATAAAACACATATATTTTTTGTAGATGAGCAGTTTATTCCTGATGAACACATGCATAGTAATTATAATATTGTTAATGAAAAAATTTTTTCCAAGGTACCGATTAAAAAAGAGAATATCCATGCTTATGATAAAACCAGCGCGACGGCTATGGAAGCGGCTAAATATTATATCAGGGAGCTGGAACGGTTTTTCCGTCTGCGCAGGAACGAGTTTCCGGTATTTGACCTAATTTTGCTGGGAATTGCAGAAGGAGGCAATACTGCTTCGCTATTATCAGGGTCTAGAATGCTTGAGGAAAAAGAATCGATGGTATGTGTGTCAAAATCCGCTTTGCTGAAATATGAGCACCTTACTATGACATTGCCTGTGATTAATAACGCCCGGCAGATTATTTTTCTGGTGAGCGGTTCAAAAAAAGCTGTGGTGTTAAAGAAAGTCATTAAAGACAAGGTTTTTTTGCCGGCAACATTGGTTGCTCCGGAAAAAGGTAAACTTGCGTTTTATATTGATAAAGAAGCAGCGGAATATTTATAGCAGGAGATTTTCTTCTCAGCGGTTGCCCTCGGTAGTGTCCGACTATTTTTCTAAGTTATATCTATATGTGTGCGTAAAAAAATAATTAAGATTTAGTAAGCAGATAAAGCCAAGCGAAAGATAGCAAAAAAAGCTATTTCTAAATTTTTTAAATTCCCTATTGACAAACTAGAGATTTGTGGTATATTTAATTACTAGCATTATCATATAGTTAGTAGAAATTAAATATGTTAATTAAAATTATTGGGGTTTGTATGGATAATCCAAAAAGGTCTTTAGCAAAAGCAGTTACCTGGCGGTTGTTTGGTTTTTTGACAACAGTTGTTTTAGTGCTTTTATATACACGGAATGTTAAGCAGGCATTGATGGTAGGAGCTAGCCTGGATGGCTTAAAAATTATTCTTTATTATTTTCATGAAAGGTTTTGGAATAAGGTAAAATTTGGCCGGACAAGTGATCCGGAGTACCAGATATAATCCCAAATTTTGCTTGCCTGGCCGTTAGACAGGCAAAGCAAAATTTGCCCATCAGGGGCGGCGGTCAAAATCTCTTCGAGGTTTTGACCTGTTTGCCGCGGTAATCCCGGAAAATTGGCGGCATGTTTTAATGCATGGATTTATTGTCAATAATCGGTATTCTATTACCTGTCTGCTGGCCAGGCAGGCCTGTCTGCCACTAGGCAGGCCTGTCTGCCACTAGGCAGGCAAAATCCGGGATAATGATGGTAGAGAGTATGTGCCATTCCGAAATAGGTTAACAGAGAAAAGTAGAGCATAAAAACTCTAAGCTCTAAATGCTAAACTCTAAATAAACACAAATGGCCAAAACTCAAAATACAAAGCGAAGGACAAAAAAGAGTTTGGTTTTTGTTTGAAGTTTTCCCTTCCGGGGACATCAGCTTAAAGATTTACCTTTAGGTAAATCTTTAGGGAGTATAATTTTGGATTTATTTAGGGTTTAGAGTTTAGGATTTAGTGTTTGATTAAATAGCTGAAAACTGCTGCAGGATAAAACAGGGTATTAAAGGATAATAAGACAAAAAGGAGGAAAGGCAAATGAGTGTATTGGCAGAGCAGGAGGATTTAAAGAGTTTAGTTGAAAATTTGAACTTTAAACAAAAGGTTGACCGTTCGTTAGGCTTGATAGAGCAGGCTTATAAGAAATACGGCGAAGCTTTGGTTGTGGCAAACAGTTTAGGCAAGGATTCTGTGGTTGTCTGGGATCTGGCAAAAAGGGTTAGCCCGAAAATCCGCGGTTTTATTGTGACAACAAGGTTTAAGCCCTTAGAAACAGTTGAGTTTATGAAGCAGGAGGTTGCCAGGTACCCGGAATTGAAAATTTATAAGAGTGATGTTAATATTCCTGCACAGCTTTATAGGACAGATCCGGATAAATGCTGCGATTTATTAAAGGTAGAACCGGTGAAAAGAGCTATAGAAGAAATGAATGTTGACTGCTGGGTAACCGGATTGCGCTGCACAGAAGGCAGGACAAGGGTTGATTTTCAGGAAGTCGAACAAAGAGATCGCGGGCTAATAAAATTAAATCCTGTGCTTATATGGAAAGAACGTGAAATCTGGCAGTACATTGCGGTTTACGAAGTAAAGGTAAATCCGTTATATGCGCTGGGATATCGTTCTCTGGGCTGTTCTCCTTGCACAAAAATAACCAATGATGACAATGAAAGGGCCGGCAGATGGATTGGGACAAGCAAATGCGGCGGTGAATGCGGAATCCATACGCGGCCGTTAAAAAATTAACAGACAGGGAGTTTTTTAAATGCAAAATGATAATTTAGATTACAATGAGCTTAAAAAAAGGGGTTTTTTGAAACCCAGGCATCCTGGTTTTGTTACTTTAAGAACAAGTATGCTGTTTGGAAATTATTCCTTCGCGCAATTATCCGCGCTTGGCAGGATCGCGGAAAAATACGCGCAGGGATATACGCATCTAACTGTCCGCCAAGGCATAGAAATTCCGTTTATTCGCATAGAGGATATAGAGCTTGTGGAAAAAGAGCTTAAAGAAGCGAATATCCGGCCGGGAACTTCAGGCCCGCGGCTTCGGCCGATAACAGCGTGTCCCGGCAGTAACTGGTGCAAGCAGGGATTGATCGACACATTTGGCCTTGTAAAACGGCTGGAACAATCAGGCATATATTGCGGAATGGAATTGCCGCATAAGCTGAAAATCGCGCTTTCAGGATGCCCTAATTCTTGCACGCGTGTGCAGTTTAGCGATATTGGCGTCTTTGGGAAAGCTCAAACTTCAGGTTTGGAAAGGAAAATGGGCTTTGGAGTATTTGCCGGAGGATGCGGCGGGCGCGATTTTCGCATTGGTTTTGAAATTGATAAAATTTTTTCTGAAGATGGAGTAGTATTATTTATTGAAAAAGTAATAGATTTTTATTTAAACAATGGCAAGCCAAGGCAAAGGTTGGGCGTACTGATTGAAAATTTCGGGAAAAATAAATTTTTAGAAAAAGTGTTATAAATAACGCAACTAGTGCTAGAATATTAGTAGAAGAAGATAGTGTTTTCTTGATGGTCAACTTGTTGGATTACTACTACGTTGATTATTTAGGTAGTAATAGGAGGAAGAGGATGAAGATATCTACTAGGGCACGTTATGGTTCGCGTTTAATGATCGATCTGGGTATACATTACGGAGAAAAACCGGTTTTCCTTAAAGAGATTGCGAAATCGCAGGATATTTCTGAAAAATATTTAAGTCAGATAATATTGCTTTTAAAATCCGCGGGACTGGTTAATTCTTTCCGGGGAGCTCATGGAGGATATGTTTTGGCTAAGCCTCCGGATAAGATCAGCATGAAAGATATAGTGGGAGTTTTAGAAGGCGGGTTTAATCTTGTTGAATGTGTTAAAGATTCTTCCAAGTGTCCGCGTGTTTCTCAATGCGTAACAAGGGATCTTTGGCATATTCTGGAAGAAAGTATTTCTGATACTTTGTCCGGGTTTACATTGGATGATATGATAAACAAGTTTAAGGCTAAACAGGCGCAATTGGGGGAGATGTATCATATATAGTAACCAGAAACCAGTAACCAGACCCCTCGAAAATTTACTTTCGGGTAAATTTTCGAGCTGGAGTCCCCGAAGGGGAAACCAGTAACCAGGCCCCCCGAAGGGGAAACCAGGAACCAGAGTCAAGACAATAAACAGAAGAATGAAAACTAATAAATTAACGGAGGATAATAAAATGGCAAAAAATGAATCAAAATTAAGAATAGAAACGTTAGCCTTGCATGGCGGACAGGAACCTGATCCGGCAACCGGTTCAAGAGCTGTTCCCATATATCAGACAACTTCCTACCAGTTCAAGAGTACGGAACATGCGGCAAATCTTTTCGGGCTCAAAGAATTCGGGAATATATATACCCGGTTAATGAACCCGACCACTGATGTGCTGGAAAAAAGGATAGCGGTTTTAGAAGGAGGAGCAGCGGCGTTAGCTGTAGCAAGCGGGCAATCGGCAATTACGCTGGCATTATTGAATATTGCGCAGGCCGGCGATGAAATCGTTTCCGCGGATAATCTTTACGGAGGTACGTATACGCTATTTCATTATACGTTTAAGCGCCTTGGGGTTAAGGTTAAATTTGTTAAATCCGATGACCTGGAGGGGTTTAGAAAAGCGATTACCCCAAAGACAAAAGCGATATACGCGGAGTCTATCGGCAATCCTAAATTGAACGTAACGGACATTAAAGCTATTTCGGATATCGCTCATAAAAACGGGATACCTTTTATCCTGGATAATACCGTTACTCCGTATTTATTAAGGCCGTTTGACCATGGGGTTGATATTATTGTTTATTCGGCAACTAAATTTATCGGCGGCCACGGCACGTCAATCGGCGGGATCATAGTTGATTCAGGTAAATTCGACTGGACAAACGGAAAATTTCCTTTAATTGCTGACCCTGACCCGAGTTATCATGGAATAAACTTTGTGGAGGCTTTGAAGCCTTTGGGGAATATCGCGTATATCATAAAAGCAAGGGTGACTCTATTGCGGGATTTAGGGCCGGCAATGTCTCCGTTTAACGCGTTTTTGTTTTTACAGGGATTGGAAACTTTGCATTTGCGTATGCCCAGGCACTGTGAAAACGCGCTTAATGTGGCGCAATATTTGGAAAATAATCCTAATGTTTCTTGGGTTAATTATCCAGGGCTTGATTCTAGCCCGGAAAAAATAAAGGCAAAAAGATATTTCCCCAAAGGAGCCGGAGCTATTCTCGGGTTCGGCATTAAAGGCGGGATTGAGGCCGGTAAAAAATTTATCGATTCATTAGAATTGATCTCTCACCTGGCAAATGTGGGTGATGCGAAAACACTGGCAATTCATCCGGCAACTACAACGCATCAGCAGCTTTCAAGCGAAGAACAGCTTGCAACAGGAGTTACTCCGGACTTTATCAGGCTTTCGATCGGGATTGAGCATCTTAATGATATCGTTGCGGATATTGACCAGGCGCTGAAAAAAGCAGCCAAGTGATGTTGAAAAATATTGATTGGCAGCTGCGATCAATTATTCTAAAGCAGAAAGGAGAGGATAGTTATGTCACGGATATTTACGGATATAACAAAGACTATCGGTAATACTCCCTTGGTTAAAATAAATAAATTAGCTCAAGGGTTAAATTCTACTATTCTGGCAAAGCTTGAATTTTTTAACCCGCTTTCAAGCGTAAAAGACAGGATTGGAGTGGCAATGATCGAAGCCGCGGAACGTGATGCTAAGATAAATAAGGAGACTGTTATAATTGAGCCGACCAGCGGCAATACCGGGATTGCCTTGGCTTTTGTTTGCGCGGCAAAGGGATATAAGCTTGTTTTGACTATGCCGGAAACTATGAGTGTCGAAAGAAGAAAATTATTAAAAATCCTCGGCGCGCAGGTTGTGTTGACGGAAGGCGCTCAAGGCATGAACGGAGCGGTTAAAAAAGCGGAAGAGCTGGCTAAGGAAATTAAAAACAGTTTTATACCGCAGCAGTTTAAAAATCCGGCGAATCCTGAAATCCACAGGCAGACAACCGCAAAAGAGATATGGGATGATACAGACGGTAAAGTGGATATTTTAGTCGCCGGAGTCGGTACCGGAGGCACGATTACCGGAGTCGGCGAGGTGTTAAAGGCTAAAAATCCGCAGATTAAAATCATCGGCCTTGAGCCGAAAGAGTCGGCAGTATTATCAGGGAAAGCTCCGGGCTCTCACAAGATTCAGGGGATTGGAGCAGGGTTTGTGCCGGAAATTCTAAACCGCGGGATAATCGATGAAATTATTACCGTGGCTCATGAAGACGCGGGGATTTTTGCCAGGCGGCTAGCAAAAGAGGAGGGTATCCTGGTCGGTATTTCAAGCGGCGCGGCTATGTGGGCGGCGCTTGAAATCGCCAAACGTAATCCCGCTGAAAGCAAGAATATTGTGGTAATATTCCCTAGTTGCGGAGAAAGATATCTTTCTACTTGGCTTTTTGATGAATTTGTGTATGATTAGATAATATGGATAAACATAAAAGCCTTGGAATAACACAAACAAAATATTATACGTTTGCCGAGACTCCTAATGAAATGCCGCTTGAATCAGGAGGAAAATTAGGGCCGATTACACTGGCTT
This sequence comes from Candidatus Omnitrophota bacterium, assembly GCA_016213925.1. GTDB lineage: Bacteria > Omnitrophota > Gorgyraeia > B26-G9 > B26-G9 > JACQZH01. The sequence goes on from JACQZH010000018.1 coordinate 53,088, forward strand.
ATGAGACATACGGCGAGCTTAATGCGGAAAAAAATAATGCTGTGCTTGTCCTGCATGCTTTTTCCGGCGACGCGCACGCGGCTGGGTTTCATAAAGGAGATGATAAACCCGGCTGGTGGGATGATATGGTCGGCCCGGGCAAAGCGTTCGATACTAAAAAATATTTTGTTATCTGTTCAAACTGCATCGGAGGCTGTAAAGGAAGCACCGGCCCCTCATCTATCAATCCGAAAACCGGAAAACCCTACGCTATCGATTTTCCGATGATTACGATCGTCGATATGGTCAACGCGCAGCGGCAGCTGATTGATCATCTTGGGATAAAGAAACTTTTGGCTGTTAGCGGAGGTTCAATGGGCGGTATGCAGGTTTTGCAATGGGTAGCTTCATATCCGGATATGGTATGCTGCGCGATACCGATTGCAACGACTTTAAAACACTCTCCACAGCAAATCGCTTTTGATGAAGTAGGCCGCCAGGCGGTTATGGCTGATCCTGACTGGCGGCAGGGTAATTACTATGGGCATAAACAGCCGGAACGAGGGCTGGCGATTGCCCGCATGATCGGGCATATTACTTATATGAGCGATGAATCCATGGAGGAGAAGTTTTCAAGAAAGTTAAAAGATAGTAATTATAGTTTTAGCTTTAAAACTGATTTTGAGGTTGAAGGATATTTGCGTTACCGCGGCGACAGTTTTGTTAAAAGGTTTGACGCGAATTCATATTTGTATATTACCAAGGCAATGGATTATTTTGATCTGTCAGGGGGGAAATTATTCCCGGCCGGAAGAAAGATCAATACGCGGTTTTTAGTTATCGCGTTTAAGTCGGACTGGCTCTATCCTGCGTATCAGTCTAAGGAAATCGTTCATGAATTGAAAATCCGCAGGGTTGAAGGAACGTATTGTGAGATACCATCCACATATGGGCATGATGCTTTTTTACTGGAAATAGATGAACAGGCGCACTTAATAAGCCATTTTTTAAATACGGCTTATGAAAATCTATAACTGAATGCTTCTTGCTCGGAAAACGGTTATGGAAATGAAAAAAAATATTAAATTAGATAATAAGATAATTTGTGATATTATTGAGCGGGAATCGAAAGTGCTGGACCTTGGCTGCGGTGACGGGGAATTGCTTCAGCTCTTGACTAAAGAGAAAAACGCACAGGTGCAGGGTATTGAATTAAGCGAGAAAGCAATTTATAAATGCGTGGAAAAAGGGGTTAGTGTTTTTCACGGCGATATTGAAAGCGGCTTAAACGGCTATCCGGATAAATTTTTCAATTACGTTATTTTAAACCAAAGTTTACAGGAAACAAGAAATGTCGAATTTGTTATTAAAGAAGCTTTACGAGTCGGAGAGAGGGTAATTGTCGGGTTTCCGAACTTTGCTTTTATTCAGGCGCGTTTTAGGATATTTTTTAAAGGTAAAGTTCCGATAACGGAATCCTTGCCGTTCCGCTGGTTTGATACTCCTAACTTGCATTTTTTGAGTACTACTGATTTTATTGATTTTTGCCGGGTAAAAAACATAACCATTCTAAAAAAATTTTATTTAGGCCGCGGCAAGGCCGTTAAAATTATGCCGAATCTTTTTGCCCATAACGCTATTTTTGTGATAACGTTGAGGCGGATGAAATGAAACGAAAAGTGCTGGTGGCAATGAGCGGAGGAGTTGATTCTTCGGCCGCGGCGTATCTGCTTAAAAAAGACGGTTTTGAAGCCGTCGGGGTTACGATGTGCCTGGGAATCAGTGATGAAAACGCTGATGATAAAACACGCTGCTGCGGAGTTTCAGCTATTGAAGATGCGAGAAAAGTATGCGGCCATTTAGGGATCAGCCATTATGTGCTTGATTTTTCCAAAGAGATGGAAAGCGAAATAATTGAGAATTTTGTCCTTGAATATGTAAAGGCGCGTACGCCGAATCCCTGCGTAAGATGCAATGATTATTTAAAATTCGGTAAACTTCTCGATTACAGCCGCAAGTTTGGTTTTGATTTTCTGGCTACCGGCCATTACGCGCGCATTGAAAATATTGACGGTGATTATAGGCTTAAAGAGCCTAAGGATTTAAACAAGGACCAGACATATTTTCTTTATGGCATAAAAAAAGAGAATTTAAGCGCGATCCTTTTTCCTTTAGCTGATTATACCAAGGAGGAAGTGCGTAATATTGCCAGGCAGGCAGGTTTGCCGGTTGCGGAAAAACCGCAAAGCCAGGATATTTGTTTTATTTCCGGGAAAGATTATAAGGAATTTGTTTCAAAAAGAGCGCGGATAAAATCCGGCGATATCGTGGATATGAAGGGGATTGTTATTGGCAGCCACAGCGGTATTATAAATTATACCCGCGGCCAGCGTACGGGCTTAAGAATAGCCAGGCAAAAACCGCTCTATGTTGTTGATATAGACGCTAAGAAAAATCAGGTTATTGTCGGCAATAAAGAGGATTTAAAATCCGATAAGGCTTTGGTCAGCGGTTTGAATCTGCTGGTTGATGAATTGCCGGAAAAAACTTCGGCAAAGATACGCTACCGCCATAAGAAAGCCGCGTGTTCGATTAAGCTTGCCGATAGAGGTTCGCTGGAGGTTGTGTTTGAGGATGCCCAGGAAGCGGTAACTGCCGGGCAATCGATTGTATTTTATGAGAATAATACCGTACTTGGAGGCGGAATAATTGAAAAAGCGGGCATGCGCGATAAAGAAAGATAATTTATGGACGTTAAGCAAAAGATAGAAAAATTAAAGAAAAAAAGAAATGCCGTAATCCTGGTGCATAACTATCAGCTGCCTGAAGTGCAGGATATTGCCGATTATACAGGTGATTCTCTGGGGTTGAGTGTAGAGGCGTCAAAGACTAAGGCGGATGTGATTGTGTTTTGCGGAGTATATTTTATGGCGGAAACCGCGAAAATATTATCGCCTGAAAAAACCGTGCTTATTCCGGATAAGCATGCCGGATGCCCTTTGGCAAACATGATTAACATCAAACAGTTAAAGGAATTTAAAGAGAAAAATCCCGGCGTTAAAATATTATGCTATGTGAATTCCTCGGCAAAGATAAAAGCGGAAAGCGATATCTGCTGTACTTCGGCTAACGCGCTGGAGATAGCGGAAAAGGCTTTTACCGAAGATGATAAGATCTGCCTTATCCCGGATAAGAATCTGGCGCAGTATGTGGCTTCGAAAGTAAAGCGCAACTTTATTTTCTGGCCTGGTTATTGCCCGACGCACGCGTGGATTTTGCCGGAACATATAAAGAAACAAAGGGAAAAATATCCGCGGGCAGAAGTTTTGGCACATCCTGAATGTTCTCAAGCAGTGCTCGCGGTTAGCGATAAGGTTTTTTCTACCGGAGGCATGAGCAGTTATGTTAAAAAATCAAAATCAAAAGAATTTATTATCGGAACGGAAAACGGCATGCTTTACCGTTTAAAACAGGACAATCCGGACAAGGAATTTTATCCGGCAGCGGATATCGCGGTATGCCGGAACATGAAAAAGATAACCCTTGATAAAGTTGTCTGGTCTTTGGAAAATATGAAAGAAGAAGTTATTGTGCCTGAAGACATAATAAGCAAAGCGAAAACAAGTATCCAGGCAATGCTCAAATATGTTTGATTTGTCTTAAAAATATAGCCTGAAAACAGCTTTCCTAAATATTAGTTTGGGTATATAATATTTTTTTTGGTAGTTAAGTGGTTTCTGTAAGGAGGATATAATGCCGGAACGTTTGGTATATCTTGATCATAATGCGACTACGCCTGTGCATCCTGAAGTGCAAAAGGTAATGCTTGAGGCAATGAAGGAGTTTGGCAATCCTTCGAGCATGCACAGCTTCGGCCTCCAGGCAAAGCAAATGATCGAAAATTCCAGGGAAAGTATTGCTTCATTTATCAATTCCGCCGCGGAGGATATCATCTTTGTCGGCAGCGGTTCAGAGGCAAATAATACGGTATTTAACCTTACTTCATGCCCCTCATTAGT
>JACQZH010000025.1 GCA_016213925.1 Candidatus Omnitrophota bacterium
CCTCAAGAGCATGTTCTTTTTCAAAAACGCTATTTAGTTCAATAATATCTTTATCCTGCTTAATTAGCTCTTCGATAAAATCATTATCCAATGGGACATCACCTAATGGAGTCTTAAAAAAATCGCCTTTAAAAACCGCTGCCTTATTAAACTTAAAATAATGCGTTGGCGACAAAATAATAATAGTTTTATATTTAAACTTAGATGCCTTTTTATATCCATATGCCGCGGCCTGCCCTGAATATATATATCCAGCGTGAGGACTGATAAGCGCGCAAACTTTTTCTTCTGTATAAGCTTCGGACACATTATCAAAAAAACTTTTAATCATCGTACTAAGATCAGCAGCATCTCCCGGATAAAAAGCCCCGCTGACATTAGGCTTTTTAATTAATATGTCTTCTGCAAAAACGCTCAATGCAAACTTAAGTATTATTACAATAAAAAAAACAGCTATTAGGAACTTTCTTAAGTTTTTTTTCATGACCAGACACCTGAAATATTTTCCGCACATTCAGGACATTTCCCGTTTATAACATTGTTTTCCAATACAACATATCCTGATCGTTTTATAAGCGCCTTAGCACATTTAGGGCAATAAGTGTTTTCCGCTTCATGCCCAGGGGCATTACCGATATAAACAAACTTTACCCCAGCATCATGTGCTATCTTTCTTGCATTTTCTAAAGTAGTTAAAGGAGTCGGCGGCAAAGTCGTAAGTTTATACGTCGGAAAAAAACGGGAAAAATGAAGCGGTACATCAGCACCTAGGTTATCGCAAATCCATAAACACATCTTTTTAATTCCGGCAGGATCGTCATTTAAAGTTGGGATTATTAAATTAGTAATTTCCAGCCATACATCTTTCCTTTTTTTTATTAAAATCAGGCTTTCTAAAACCGGTTCAAGAGAACCACCGCATATATCCTGGTAATATCGTTCACTAAAACCCTTTAAATCGATATTAATTGCCGAAAAATTTTGGATCAGATTTTCTAGAGGTTCTGGTTTGAGATATCCGTTGGAATGCATTACATTTTTAATGTTCTCTTTTTTGGCTAATTGTGCAATATCCAGAACATATTCATAGAACATCAGTGGCTCAGTATAAGTATATGCAATACTTGCGCAATTGTTCTGTTTTGCCTTTAAAATGATGTCTTCACACGACATTTTTACAGTTTTTACATGTTCCGGTTCAGCCTGGGAAATCTGCCAATTTTGGCAGAATTTACACCGTAAATTACAGCCTACAGTAGCAATAGAAAAAGACGTTGAAGCAGGCAAAACATGGAAAAAAGGTTTTTTCTCAATTGGATCAATATGAATCGCACAAGGGCGTTCATAAACAATATTGTAATATTTGCCGTCAAGGTTCTCTTTTACCCGGCAAAATCCTCTTTGATTTTTTAGCACACGGCACTGATGCGCACACATTAAACACAGAATGCTTTCCGCATCAAGTTTTTGATAAAACATCACTTCTTTACCGGAAGGCATAGCATTGCCAAAAGAATGGATCCCGGCAAGCAAATAACCGCCACACCCCAAACACACTTTAATAAAATCTCGTCTTTTGAATTTCATTAAAACAACGTTTATTCCTTTGAGCTAGATTTATACCAGCCCAAGCGATAAAAACACCTAATAAACAAAGCAGTATTTCCTGGATAGGAGCAAATAAAGGTTTTGTTTTTCTAATTACCAAATAACCGTTATAAGGAGCTACCCAATTACCGCTACTTATATATTTAAGCGAGCCATCGAACTCGTTTAAAATCTGATGACTGCCCAAAAGATAATATTGTCCAAGCCTGGAACCATTACGAAAGTATCCGTGATTAAAACTGTTAGGAATAGTTTTAACCAGGTTGTCTTTATCGTCATATAGTGAAATAACTAAATCAAAATCTTTATTTTCAATCCTACGATCAGGAACTTTAAGCCAAAATGATAACAACTCTCCTTGTTTTGCATTAAAAATTCCGCAGAAAGCTTTCTGTTTTTGGTTAGAAAGGCGCATAGGAAACACATAGCAGTCTTCATAAAGGTTGCTAATCAGTCGGTTTATTCCAAATACCATATTAGTAATAACTACCGTACCGCCAATTATTATAAGCAAGATACCGATTATAATTTTTTTTTTAGGATTTTTCATTTAAAAAAAATTAATATTATTTGAATTTTTTTAGTTTAACATGAGCTCTTATTTAAACAATTTAAAAAAAATATACTATTTCAAAAAACACTGATGTAAAAATGCTCCGCAAACCCAAGTCCCGAAACCTGCAAAAAAAACTAAATAAAAAGGAAGTTGCCGACGCAGGCATAGAAACACAACTAGAAAGAAAAAAAACGATGGTATAATTCCCCAAAAAGCACTCCTGCAATATGTCTCAAGTAATCCGGTATCTTCTTGTTTTTCTGAATAAAGCCAAAATAATACAATTAGACTGGTCAAAGGCATTGTTGCGATTAACCCGCTTAAAGAAGGAAACTTCTTCCCAATCAATGCACAAGTTGAAATTAGCATCATACTGATAATTAACTTAAAGAAAAATTGCATTAAACGCCTATTTTTTTAACGCTGTTTAGCCTTTTGAATGTTTAACTGAACATCTTGAAAACTGCTTGTAGGACTGCCCACAAGCCGGCCTTGACGGTCAAAAACACGAATATCAGGGATACTGCGTATGCTATATTGTTGTGCAACAGGAGTATTCCAATCATTAATATTGATTTTTCGTAAATATACATCTTCATTACTTTGAACTAATTCCTCCAGGAGAGGCGCTATCTTTTTACAAGGCCCGCACCAGTCAGCATAAAAATCAATAACCGTAACGTGTCCTAAAACCATAAGTTCACTAAGATCCACGCTTTTACCGCCATTTGAAACTATTACAATTTTCTGGACATCAACAGTCTGCTCACCTGAAGATAATTGGCGCGCTCGATTACCCCAGATATCCCTTTTTTGTTTTGCTGCATCTTGAAAATTCTTCATCACGCCTTTAGACTGATTTTCTTGTTTACGTAATTGTAATCTTTTAATAAAGTTATCATCAATGTGCACAACTTTATTATCCCTTATGGTTATAATTCCGCCAGGATAACTGAGGATTCGCTCTTTTCCTGAAGTTAATTCACCGTTAGGTTTTCCAAATTCAGCTAATACTTCTTCTATTGTGCTTCCTATACCTACTTCTGCGTTTGCCTGAAAAGCAACATTGGTTATCAGCACTATCAACACAAAAATAAATAAATTTTTTCGCATCTAATTAGCTCCTTCTCTCAAGCCACGATATATGTTATAAAGCTGTCGTTTATAATCCTGCTCACTTTTCCTCCCGTGAGGCCGTCGCTTCCGCCATAGAACCGGCGCGACCTCGCCAAAATTTAATTTTGCAGGGCACTCGTTTCGAATCCCATGGAAGCATTATTTTATGGTGGAGCAGATGGGATTCGAACCCACGACCCCCACGTTGCGAACGTGATGCTCTCCCAGCTGAGCTACTGCCCCTTAGTCAATTCTTATGTTTTAATACGTAAGTTATAAGTTAAATAAGACTTATATAATAAAAATACAACATTAGTTTAGACGAAATGCGGGAATAAGTCAATTAGTTTTGAAACTTAACAGATTCATAGATTTAAATAGAATAATCTGGATATAGCCGAATGAATATTAAAAAAAATATATGCAATATGCTATTTTCTCTCTTATTTTTATCGGATTAAACACCTGATTGCACTGATTAAGAGTAAACAACTTACGAAGATATTTTATCTTTTATTTCTTTTACCTGCCGCATAATCGTTTCCAATACTTGTTTATAATCCGGTTGCACTAAATATGTCCCGGATTTAATAAATACTACAGCAAGCGCAGTACTAATTCCCAGTAAAAACATCAATACTCCATAGCGAAATAGTAAAAATAATGCATTAGGCAATTCAATAATTTGTGATGATGTCTTTATTGTTCTTTCAATAGACTCTAAAGACATTATACAGTCTAGAATTTTAATGGAACTTTGACTATTTAAAAAATTAAAAATAAATTGGAATACCCAAAGAGCTATAAATATTCCAATACTAAGCATAATAACTCCGAGTACTGTCCGAATATTAGGAAACTTATCCATACGTAAACACTTTTTATTTATTTTATAAGATTACCTTGATTTTTAAAATAAAACCACATAGTTAGGCTGATATCATAAGTCAAAAATCAATTGCCCATTAGGTACCGATTAAATTCTTGTTCCGTGATTTTTTTTCTGCTCTTAAACGGCATATCCATATTTTGGATATAATATTTATTAGGTTTAGATAAATTAAGTTTTCCCATACCTTCGTAAACAGAATACGCAAGATATCCTGTATTGCCAACAATAAACGCAAAATCCTCTTTAAATTTAGGCGTGAAAGTAAGTCTTTTAGAATGCGTACCATCAGTTTTTTCCATATATAAGTCGCTGTTTTTACTTATAAGATTATACTCTCCATATCTGGCAAAATGATGATTATAGCCTCCGCTGGCAATTGTCCCTTTTTTAGCGCAGCCGAAACAAAAAGTAAGTATTATAAAAAAAATAATATGCCTAATATATTTGATATTACTCATAAACATCCTCCATTCACTTTAAATCTATTATTCTAACTTTAAAAAATTTACTTTTATCCAATTCCAGTTTAAGAGCAAATGCATAACAACCAAGATTATTAAAGCAATGCCATTATTTTCATGAATTTCATTAACTATCTTTGTTATTCTTCCAAAAAATAAGCTCATGCCTGAAATAGCTTGGATCAAAAAGCTAATCAATAAAAAAATATTTATAATCTTAAGTTTTTTTGCTTTTTCCATTTAAGCCCATCAGCCAACTTTTATAATTTTAAAAACTATTACTTTCACGCTACTTCTTAAGAATAAACGCGTCAACAAAAAAACATCACAATCAATTAGTTGTTTTCAGCTGTTTAAAAAATTTGAAGCCTTCGAAGGCTTCTCCCCCCTCTAAAAAGCATAATCGTAAATTTCGAAATATCAAAAATTATTCATATTTTTCTAGAGAACAATTGCTCAACGAAAATAACCGGTGCCAAAATTATGCGTTTAAGAAAACACCTGGTACATATCCCATGAAAAAACAACACACTTTTTTTTGCAGTAACACAAACTTGACAAAATTCATCATAATACCGTCTTCCGTACAAGCCCATAGCTATCTCCTTTAGTCTGTTTCTAATTAAATTCTACCATTACAACAGTTAAATTATCTCAAGTTTTTATTTTTTAATTTTACCATTCCACTAGAGGATCGGTTGTTTCCTTTAATTCATTGCCGAATTCTATCGTAATAAATTTATTCCCATCTTCATCTAAATCATCATTATATTCGGATATATCATATTCATAGCCATTTTCATTTTCTTTCTGATACTCCCAAGTTCCGTCATCATTAAGCATGACAACCTTCCCATCCTTCGTGATGACCTTTTCTTCAGCAATAGCGTTCTGCTGAAAAAAAATGACCAGCGTAATAATTAGTAAAAAAAAACTTGCCGCATTTTTCATGTCCGCTCCTTTTTTGTTTATTCATATGGCACAAAATTAACCGCTTTTTAATGATTAATGAAGCAAAATTTTTCATTTCAGGATTTACTGTATAAACTCAAAAACATTACACGTAGAACCGTCAAGAACAAATATCGAGCCGGCCCCATTCACACAAAATGCGGTTATTTCCTTAGGTTTCAACTCTTTTTTTTGCGCCAAATCAATATCTGCTAACAATTCTCCATTATCATCTATCTTGATAATCTTTCCATCTTTAGAATCACTAACATATATAAAACCTATCCCATCTATCGATAAATTCGATGGGTTTTTAAGTTTTTTATCGATGTTTCCGATACTGGAAATGAACTTCCCATCTAATAAATCGAATTTATATAACTGTTCATTTTTTTCATCAAGCACAATTATAATCCCCTTACTGCTTGCAGCTATTTTAACTGGGCGCAAAAACTGGCCGTAGGTTTCTTTTTTTTTGCGTTTTATTTTCTCTCCAAATGATCTTATATGCTTGCCCTCGCAATCAAGCACCTTAACTTCACAATCTTTTGCATCAAGAACATAAATATTTCCTTCAGGCCCAACACACAAATCGATTGCTTCCTTAAATATTTTTTTTGAGCCGAAAGATGCAAGATAATTACCTGCTTTTGAATATTTATATATTATTGATTCTTTCGAATCTAATACATAAATATTTTCATCAAAATCAACTGTAATCCTGCAAGGACTCTGGCTTTTTGCTTTTAACTCAAGAGTATTTAACAACCACCCATTACGTTCGAACTCTTGACAGTGATTAAGTTTCTTATCAAGAAGATAAATCGTGTCTAAAGAACTCACTGCAATACCCACAGGTTTCATTAATCCGGAATTCATAAACTTAGCTACTAAACCTCCGTCGTTGGAACTTTTCAGAACGCTGTAGTTTTTACCGTCAGCAATATAAACATTACCCTCATTGTCCAAATCTAACGCTGTCGGGTCACTAATAAAACTTTCATTTTTCTCGCTTCCCAGAGCTAATTCTATAACTGCGCCAGTTTTTTTGTCATATTTTTTTAGATATGCTTTCTCTTTATCTAAAACAAAAATCGCGTTAAAAAATACAACCAAATCCACAGCATCCGAGATATTATTCACTTTAAGCTTTTTTATAAAACGAAAATCTTTTGAGAAAATATGAACATACTTAGTTCCTTTATCCAATACATAAATATTGTTTTGATCATCAATGTCTATAGCAACCGGTTCTGATTTTTGAAGATCGCTGTCATCAAACTTTCCAAAAATAGCACAAAACATGTTTTCTCCGGTAAATACATGAACCCGGGAATTTCCCGAATCCAGTATAAAAACTTCTCCATTTGAATTGACAGCAATATCAACCGGATTCTGTACCTGATCAGCCTTGTCGTCAGAGCCAATATATTTAATGAATTTACCGTAATTATCAAGTTTTACAATTTTTTTAAGCCCCGCATCCAAAATATATAAGTTATCGGAAGTATCGCAGGTGATTTTTTGAGGATTCTTCATAACCTCAAGGTCATATTGATTTTTCGCGGTAAGGGTTAGCAGTAATTTGCCATCAGAAGAAAATTTTTCAATAAGAGTTTTCTTTGCGTTTAGAATCCATATATTTGCCTTTGAATCGATTACGATGTCATGGCTATCTCCGGCAGTTGTGCCTTGTGCGGAAAACCTATATGAATTTTTCAAGGAGTAGGGAGAATTATTTTCAATTCGTACATACCGTTCAATTTCTTCTTTGGCATTATTAGAAATTGCGCTTTGAGGAAATTTCGTTAGAATCTCTTTAAATAATGAAACAGCCTCAGCCTTCCCCTTTCTTGCTGCAGTTTTTCCCTTCCGGAAAATTTCAACAGCAGCTGTTTCGATTGCTTTTTGTTCAAGCAGTTGCGCGTAGCCGGTCCCAGGGATATTAACAACTTTATCATTTAACCCTATCTTATCTGTTGCATCTTCCTGAACAATATTACAGGCAGCACGGTCTTTTTCCGTATTTATTACTTTAATTTCTCCGATATAGTGTTCTTTTAGCACTACTGATTCGTTTAATTCCTTTAATTCCATGCGTTGTTGTTTTCTAAAAACCTTAAAACCCATGCCAACTGTCACATACTTGTCTTCACCTATATTTATTATAACCTCATCATTATCCTTTATACCGGTAATTACTCCTATTTTTTCCTGCTCAAGCTCTGCCTTATAAAGTACCTGTTTCTCATCTATTTTATTAGAATCCGTCGAACGAACAATCGCAATTTCATTTGAGCAAGTTTTTATTTCTTCAGCTTGTAACGGCAAATCAAGTTCTGATTGTAAAGGGATTGTCAGATTGTTCTCATCCCCTAACGACTGAGCAAACAATTCATTTTGTCCAATAATAACGCTTAGAAAACATATACCCACAATTATTAAATACAGTTTTTTTCGCATAAATTTTTTATTACCCTTCATGTCTTTTTAACAAATTATTCCCATAAACCTCGATTATTTTCTCTGGCTTCTTGGTAGAGTTTTTCAAACATTTCCGAATATTTAATATTCGGAGGAATAGTCATAAGACCGGCATATCCCGATTTAACAATCGAAGCGTTGATAAATAAATATAATTCTTCATCTAAACTTATATACTCCAAGTAGTTTTCTCCCTTAATGTTCGTCACATTGATAAAAACATAAGCTAACAGCCTTCCATATTTATCCCTTTCTTCTAAATCAAACTCAAGCTTTACGTTTTCATTTTCCAATAGATTCTTAGTAAACTTGGTTGCTTTTTTGCCCATTTTAATTATTTCATTGCTATTTCTATTCGTTATCTGTGAATCATAAAGAAGCTTATCATTAACACTAGCTTCCGGGCAATCTATCCCAATCAGCCGCACTTTTTCACCGTCTTCTAATATAATTGTATCCCCATCGATAACCTTTACGCACTTAATATTAGAATAATTAACTTCACTTCTTGGGGACTTTTTTAAATCAAAGCTCATGGGGCGCCCATAGTCACTATTACCATAGACTTCACCTGCGCCAGACCAGCACAATAACACAGTAATAACACCGAATAAAACATGGATAAAAATAAAAAAAACAACTCCTTTTCGTATAAGTTGTTTATAATTACATTCATATTTTTTCGGCATAGTTCTTCCTTTTAATTCTTATAAGTTATTTTATAATATATAGATTGGCGCGTCAATGAAATGTTGCTTTTTTGATTTTTTAGCCACATGGAATCTTTCGAATATCCAGAAAATTAATTAATTGGTGGCAGATATATAATAGGAATTGATTTATGTTTAAAACTATTTAGATAAAAACTGCGGTAAAATTTAGAATTATATGGCAAATGCAGAATTCAATATTCTTTCATGATCTGTGGGAGCTATCTCCCAAAGTTTTACTCCAGCATCAAATTTATACAATTCACTTTTTTCTTTTTCCTTAATCCAGATTACCCTGCCAGTAGCAAATACCGGCATGCCCGGGAAGCGAATTTCTAGATTAATCGGACTACCGGCACGAATACTGTGGTCTACAGAAATTCCACATCCTTCGGTATTAATATTCTTAAGCATAATTAATCCATCCACCCCTCCAGGGATATGGAATGCTCCGTCTATAAAAGTTTCTAATCGAATGCTTTGCCTTTTCTGTCCAAGGATCATAAATGGTCTCTTTTTTGTAACGTATTGCAACTAGAAGAGTTGTGTGCCTAAATTAAATAAATGATTTTTTATTAATACAATATTTAAGTAAATTTATTAAAGTATACCAGATAATCGCAATTTTGCAAGGGGTAGCAGCAAAAAAGATGTTAAGCGAATTTTTTATAATTACTCATAATTTCATCATTTAAAAAGACACCTAAGTAAAAAATCCACATCTTCTTCCGTTATAAGCTTAGGATTTGCAGCAGTCGACCCGGATATTAAAGTTTCATAAATAATCTTTTCTTTTTCAATAATCTTAAAACCATTGAATGGTGATCTTATTTCTAGTTTTTCAATCAGCACTTCTATCCTTTTAAGAAAATCGCAACCAACCAAATTACTCAACACTGCATATTCTTTAGTAATAACCGGAAAATTAATTTTTACCCCAGGCGAAAAACATACTGCGCAAACAAGCCCGTGCGGCTGATTATAAAAAAAACCCAACGGGTGTGCTATCCCATGTATTACTCCCAGTCTTGATGAAGAAAGCGCTATGCCGGCAAAGTAACTGCCCAGTAAAAGACTGGAAAGGCTTTCTTCATCAGCTGTTTTGAACGCAGAAATAATATTTTTATTTATTAGATCAATTGCTTTTAACGCAAGGGTTTCACTAAACCAGGTAGCGTTTTTTGAAATATACGATTCATATCCTTGCACTAAGGCATCCATTGCCGAATATGCCAAGGTTTGGGATGAAAGTGTTTTTAGAAGATCCACATCAAAAACTACCTTTTTTGCGAGAAAAGTAATGTCTCTAATTGACCGCTTTATCTTTTTTTGTTTATCAATAATAACCGCATTTGCGCTAGCTTCGGAACCCGTCCCAGCAGTAGTCGGAACTGCGATAAACGGGATCCCAGGCTTTTCTAGTTTTCCTCCATCCTGATAAAAAGCAGGTGCATAATCTCCATTAAACAACCCCGCAGCTGCTTTTGCCAGATCTATGACGCTGCCTCCTCCAATACCAATAATCCATTCAGCGTTGATTTGCCTGGCTTTCTCGATAAGAAAGCTGATTTCTTCTAAATCCGGCTCTCCAGATGCACGGCAATAAGTCTCAACTTTTGACATAGAAGAAAATTGTTCTATTACGCTTGCAAGCTTACCACTTTTAACTAGGGATTGTCCATGCACAATAACGCCGCGCAAACCAAATTCCCTTGTTTCTGCGGCTATTTCAAGCACAGAACCTTTTTTAAAAATAGTTTTTTGCGGGAACAATACCTGCTGAGGGAAATCCATAATATTATGAATTATATTTAATAATAATTGCCGTAATTACAAGGTCGCTATCCGAGATGTTCTTAACTGAATGCGCTGAACCAGTTCCAGTAAGGATAATATCTCCTTCCTCAACTTCAGCATAATTTCCATTATCATTTATTAACGCCCTGCCCTTTTGAATAATAAAAATCTCATCCTCACCATTATGTTCATGCATTCCTATCTGGGCTCCGGCAGGCAAAACCAGTTCAGCACATAAGCGGCAGGGTGCTTTAAGTTCATTGCTTTTTAAGTAATGCTTTATTCTAACTTCTCCTAGACCGCCGCGCATGTTTTTACGGATTTCACTCAAGCAATCATCCTTTTTCTTAATCATATTTTTTTTTGATAATAGTGCTAAAAACCAAAGGATTTTACCCGAAGTTCAACGGGAATTTATGTAATGCCATAGAAAAACCTGGAATTTAATCCGCTTATTTTATATAGTACCCGGAAACCTTCCACAGCCCGTCTTTATCAAGCATCGGGACAATTGTTTCTATTGCTTCTTCTTTTTTTTCAAAAGATGTTTTAAATTGCATTATGAAGTATTCTCCGTCAGGCGCGCCGGGAAGCGTTGTCTCATATTCCTGGGAAATTATTTCCCGGGATAACACCTTGCCAAATATCAGCGAAGTATGTTTTAATGAATTATGCCATGTCTGGTTATCTACAGAATCTTTAAAAATAGGAGCAGCCCGTTCCCAACTTTCAAAAAATTTTTCATTATCAATTAAATTAAGCCACTCAATAGCAGCTGAAAAAGCTAATTCTTTTTTTATATCTTCTTTTTCAGCTACAGCTGTAACTATAGTGCTATTCAACAAAAACATTACTAAAAGAATCCATAACCAAGCATTATATTTAATGTGCATCATTTCCTCCATCGCTAATAAGTTAACGACTGAAATACTGCTTTTGAAAAGCAAACTTTCTAGCCGTCCAAAGATCTATTTTTTGGGAATCAAGTAAAAATTTCAATGACTGATCCATTGTCTGCATACCTTCTTTTGAGCCACTTTCTATAATTGATTCAATTTGATATGTTTTATTCTCACGAATTAAATTTTTAATTGCGGCATTACTGTTCATTATCTCCGCGGCAAGATACCTGGTTTTACCGTCTTTGCCGGGAACCAGTATCTGAGAAACAACCATTACCAGCGATTCAGCAACCTGGAAACGAATCTGTGCCTGCTGCTCCGCAGGGAAAACATCGATAATCCTACTCACTGATTGCGCAGCGCTGCGGGTATGCAGTGTCCCTAACACAAGATGCCCTGTTTCAGCAGCCGTAACAGCATTTGAAATAGTCTCCAAATCACGCATTTCCCCGACAAGAATCACATCAGGATCCTCTCTTAAAGCCGCACGCAAAGCTAAAGCAAAAGAGCTAGTATCCTTTCCTATCTCCCTTTGGTTTACCAGACTGCGATTATGCTCGTGCAAATATTCAACCGGATCTTCCAAAGTAATTATATGCAGCTGATTATTATGATTAATATGGTTAACAATAGACGCTAATGTTGTTGATTTTCCGCTTCCTGTAGGTCCTGTAACTAAAACCAATCCTCTTTGCAAGTCACAAATTTTTCTAACCGCAGCAGGTAATCCCAGTGCATCAAATGATGTGATTTCTTGAGGAATCAATCGGAATGCAACACAAATTCCATTTCTGTCATAGTAAATATTTATCCTGAATCTTGCAACATTGTTAACTGTCACACCTAGATCTATTTCCTTCCCACTATCTAATTCAGAATCGCTTATGTGAGGCGCAATTTTTTTAACCGCTTTACGAATATCTAAACCATTTAGTTGTTGCGCGGAAAAAATACTGATCCCTGATAATTTTCGAGCCATAGGAGGTAACCCAACACACAAATGTAAATCGGAAATTTTTTGAGCAACTATATCTTTTAAAATTTCTATAATATCAAACTCCATAACTAATCTCTCCTCTATTTTAAAATTTGGAGCTCATCTTTAATTAATTTTTCACAGTAGACAACTTTGCTATATCGCCTTCAATCTTTTTTACATCAGGATGATCTTTGCCGAGAGCCAGGCTTTGTATCCGGTAAACCTCATTCCATAACGTTCTTGCCTGTAAAGCATCGCCTTCATCATAATATAATAGCCCAAGATTATACATGGTTTTTGATACCTGCAAGTGTTCACTGCCTAGCAGTTTTCTCTGTATAGCCAATGCTTGTTTAAAAAGCGGTTTAGCCAGTTCAAATTTTTGCTTATCATTATAAAGTAATGCCAGATTGTTCATTGTAACAGCGACATCAAGATGTTCCAATCCGTGATATCTCTCCTGAATTAAGATTGCTCTTTTATATAACTGTTCAGCATTTTCAAATTCCCCATTAAAACGATATACTTCCCCTAAATTATTAAGGATTGTTGCAACTAGCGGATGGCCCTGTCCTAAAATTTTTTCGCCTAGTTTTAAAGCTTCATCATAATGGGTTTTTGCTTTTTCAAAATCACCTAGCAGCTTATTTATCATCGCAAGATTATTTAAAGCTTCAACTACTGCCGGTGTTTCCAATCCCTGCTTTTTTCTTATAATTTGCAGTGCTTCCTCATAAAGGTCCTCGGCACGTTCGAAATTTGCCCTGTCCCGGCTTAGCAAAGCCAGGTTTATCAACGACGTAAACACATCAGGATGTTCCGGCCCTAAAAGCTTTTTTTCCAAAAATAACGCTTTTTCAAAAAGCGATTCACTTTCCGGATATCTTCCCTGCGCATAATAAATCGAAGCTAGATTGTTTAAAGCTGTAACAACATTAATATGTTTTTTACCGAATGTTCGTTCGGCCGACTTCAATGATTCTTTAGCCATTTCTGCTGCCTCAGAAAAACACCCCTGTTTGTGCAGCATAACAACTTTATTATTTTGCTCTTCCCAGTCTTGCGCAGTACTAGCAAAACATATTTTAGCTGTTAAAATAATAAGTAACAAAAAAGTTATTTTTTTCAAGTTTGATCCTTATTTTCACGCCGGCTATCTCTGACAAAATTACTTTTTTGCTTAGATTTAGCAAGTTTTTTTAATTCCGCCCCAATCTCTCCGATTTGTGCAACGTGAGATATTGACCTGTATTCGTTAGTCACTATTCCGATTGAGATGGAAATTAACGGTATTAGATTCTCGTTTCCCAGCCTATCCTTTGCAAGTATATAACCTCTTTCTCGATCCTGCCGATTATAAAATTTTGGCGCCGACTTATCGAAATCATCGATTATCTTGTAGCAAACCGCTTCCACTTTATCTAAGGTCGTTAAGAGAACAAAATCATCGCCTCCAATATGCCCGACAAAATCTCCCGGGTTGCCTAATTCATGCGATACATTCAGTATTATCCGGGCAGTCTCTCGAATAACTTCGTCTCCATGTTCAAAGCCATATGTATCATTGAACGCTTTAAACTTATCCAAATCAAGGTAACATACGGCAAAATCGTTGTTGCTTTTAATTGCTTCCTCCAGTTCATTCATAATCGTTACGTTACCAGGCAACCGGCTTAAAGGATTCGCATCAAGATCCCTAATGCTGCGGCGCGTAATCATTTTAATTCGGGCTACAAGCTCTTGAGGCTCAAATGGTTTAACCATATAATCGTCAGCGCCTGCGTTAATCCCTTTTACCTTATCCTGTATCTCGCCTTTACCGGTCAGCATTATAATCGGCATGTGTCTGAGCAAAATATCTTTTTTAAGAATTTGACAAACTTCATGGCCGTCCATCTTCGGCATTTTATAATCCAATATTACTAAATCCGGCGAAGTCTTATGCACTTTTTCAAGCCCGTCAACTCCGTCTTTAGCCTCAATTACTTCAAAGCCTTCACACTCAAGCGTAATTTTTAAGACATCACGGATATCCGGCTCATCATCAATTATCAGAATCTTTTGTTTCCTCATATATTCATCCACTCCCTTTAAATCTGCTAACCCACATTAACTTCTGAATCCTCAATTTGCTGACAAGACAAAGTAAAGTGGAACGACGTGCCCTTGCCTACCTCGCTTGTCACCCAAATAGCCCCTTTATGCGCTTCAACGATTTTTTTAACCAATGATAAACCTAATCCCGTACCTTTTTTCTCTGCATTAATAGCATTGTCTACCCGATAGAATTCATCAAAAAGCCGCGGTAAATCTTCTCGGGAAATACCTATCCCATTATCAGCTACTTCAACATGTATAAATTTTTCCGCTTCCACTACCCTAATCGTAATTGTCCCGTTTTCTGGAGTAAATTTTAACGCATTCCCGATAAGCTTAATAAAAACACGCGAAATCTGGCTCGGATCCATCCAAACCTTTATTTGTTCATCCGGAATCTCAAGGACAAGATGGATCTTCTTTTCATCAGTCTGAGGGAAAAATAGGTCTGCTATACTTCTTATTATTTCAATAAGCGAAGCATGTTTCATATTCATTCCGATTTTTCCGGATTCAATACGGGCGATATCAAGCAAATCATTAACCAGTTTAATTAATTCATCACTGTGAACATTTATTTTATTAAGCTTTTCCGCCTGCACTTCGGAAACATCGCCTAGCCTTCCTGCGCTTAATATTGAAGCGTAACCTTTTATAGATGTCAAAGGAGTTCTTAGCTCATGCGATACCGCGGAAACAAAGTCTGATTTCATTTTATTAAGTTTTACAAGTTGTTTATTCGCCTCCGCCAATTCTTTAGTGCGTTCTTCTACACGAATTTCCAATTGGTCGTGAGAATGCTTCAACTCTTCATAAAGCCTGGCATTTTCTAAGGCAATCGCAAGCTGATTGGAAAGAATAAACAGTGAATCAATATCTCCTTCTGAAATAAAATTATAGGAAGTAGTGTTCCCGACAAAAATGTATCCTTCCACATTTTCCTTGATTACTATCGGCACTATGACAAAAGACGTAACACTAAAAAGCTCAAGCCATTGCTTTTGTTCATTAGAAGCACCGTCAAAATTTTTTACCCAGACAGAACTCCCTTTTTCAAAAACCGCCTTAAGAAACTCCGTTGTAATATTAGCTTGCTGGATTTTTTCAATATTTTCCTGGTCAAATCCAATAGCCGCTTTACATCTCGGAGTTTGAGAGCCTTCTTCTATTAAAAAAATTATGGTTTTTTCAAAACCAAGTTTCAAAATCAGCGGCTCAGTTATTTGAGCAAAAAGCTTCTGGACATCAAGAGTAGAACTGATTAATTTTCCTGTTTCGTGAAGAGTGTACAAACCGTTGATTTTATTGTCTAATTCTTCCTGAGTACGGTTTAATTCCAAGTCAGTGCGAATAATTATTTTTGCCTGATCATCAAGCTCTCCATAGGCATTCCTTAATTTATCAAGAGCACGCTGCATTTTTTCAATCTGAACTTGATCTTCCCTCAATGTCTCTGCTAAATAAGCTATCAGCACTACAAGAATCAGTGCACCCATCAGCTTTGCTATTACGTTATCAATAAATATAATAACCGTCAATATTGCAGCGCCGATAGTCATTATTATCCAAATATTAATTTTCACAAGATTCTATTCTCCGATTGCACAAACAACTAAAGTTTCATTATGAAAAAACGTCTGACCTAAATGTATTGTCGCACCCAAAGGAGCCTGCTCTCCATATGTATAAAAGCCAATAATCGGAGTTTTTGGGCCAAAAATATTTTTAATTATTTCAACTTCTTCCGAAGCTTTCCTGCCAAAAAGCCTTTCACGCGAAACCGAATCAAAAACAAAAACAACTTCCGCTTTCGCTGTTTTTAAAGCGCTTAGAGCAAGTTCTGAAGCCTTTTGGCACGCTTTTAAAGCAGTTTCCTTTGAACCCATCATTACTCTTATCTCTGAACCCGGAGGAACTTCCCCTGCACAAATTAACGCACCATTTTTATCAACACGCAAAGCATTACGTATAATACATTCTTCCTCTTCAGGGATAGACATTCCTAGTGGATACATAACCGACATCCTGGCCATAGGCTCGTTTTTCAAGTCAGCAACTCTCTTCCCAAAATAATCTTCGTAAATACGCGCTGCCGGCTTGCCATCCAGAGTTCTTATTATATTGTGGTCAGCCTCTGTAACTATTCTTGGTTTGCCCAAAGGATACCAGCCATGACGTGCGCCAATACCGATGCTTATATCACCGGAAAACAAAACACCGCAAACACTATCCTCATAAACCCCTTCATCAAAATATTGGAACGTTTTTTGAAATTTAAAATCGTCTGCGGCAGAACCGCCTACAATCGGAAAACTAGTGCCGAAAACTTCTTGTATTCCGCGAATAACATCCATGCCATTGCCCTTGAGCCCGTCTGGAAACATCATAAATGCGTGTCGGATAGCGCCTGAAGTTATTTTTCTTAAAGCATCCCTCGCAACTTCCTGTCCGGCACCGCGTGAATTTTTACTTAAATTCCGGCCAAGCCCCAATGCTGCTTTAATCTTGTTTGATTTCAATGCCAAAAGGCATATTGACTTTTTCTCTACACCACTTGAGGAGATCTCACCAGCAGTTGTACATCCCATAAGCGGCGCCTGTGGAATAATGTTTTTTATGCCCCGAATAAGTTTTATATGTTCAAAACGAGACGAAGCAAAACAAAACACCAGGTCAGGGCTCGTACTACCCATTTTTTCTAATGCCTGCGTAGCTGCGGAAGATCCCGCAGTAAAAGAATCCAGTTCTTTGCTTACACCAATCCCAACTGCTATTGCCATAATATGTTAGTTTATATCTTGCTGAAAAAAAAGTCAACAAAGTTCCGCCGAAAAAATAGGCGTTTAATTCTTTTGATTCAGCATCATGCAGGTAAAAACTTTTTGAAAAGTTTTTTTCCGGCCTTCCCAACTCACAGTTACTGATACGCCCTCTGCCCCATCTGCGATGTCAAAAGTATGGCAATCCCAAACAAATTTTTTTTCAAAAAAAGTTTCCTCCCCGTGTAATAAAAAAATTTCACCGGAAGATAAACGGTTAAGCACATTATCGGCTATATTAGGCGCTATTTGCACACAACGCACATAATCATTGCTTGTTATGATAAAGGATAGCGATTGAATTAGAAAAAATATTCCAACCGTCAAGATTACAAGTGAGACTAAAATTTCCAGCAATATAAAACCTGAATTATCACATCCCAGTTTCATTAAAGGAACTCCAAAATAATCTCTCCGCTTAATGTGGTCGTTATTTTCGCCCTGCGACTATTATCTGAAAGATAAAACTCACAAAAAGTTGCGCTGCCTTGAGAGTTGAAAACAATCTCATCATTTTCCTTATTTTTACTTTCTGCCTTAAGATAGATTTGCTCACTCAGCTTTTTTATCCCAAGCAAT
Organism: Candidatus Omnitrophota bacterium; assembly: GCA_016213925.1. Taxonomy (GTDB): domain Bacteria; phylum Omnitrophota; class Gorgyraeia; order B26-G9; family B26-G9; genus JACQZH01. The sequence goes on from JACQZH010000025.1 coordinate 17,952, forward strand.
GAATCAGTTTTAATTTCATAATAAGAAGACTCCCCTTCTTGTTTTTTCACCCAAACAATGTAGGAATTTTTGTAATAATTTAATTCAAACTTGTAGGTCAAATCCTCAAGAATCGCTTTTTTTTTAACAAACTTAAGCAGGGATTCAATCTGTTTTACTTTATTTTTAAAATAAAAATTACGCGCGGTTTTTGACAAAAAAGGAACACTTATAGAAATAAGCAGACTAATAATGAAAACTACGCAGATAACCTCTATCAAAGAAAATCCGTTTTTTATTTTTTCTCCTGAACAGGGGAAACGTTTTATTTTATGACGTGCTTTCTTAAAGCACAAATAATCCATTACTCCTCCCAATTAGTTAAATCATCATTTCCTCCCTCTGCCATATCCTTACCGAATGAATACAAATCATAATCATCCCTGTTATGTATTCCTGGACTTATATATTGGTAAGGATTCCCCCACGGGTCTACGGGTTTTTTCTTAAGATATGGGCCATTCCAGTTCTTCGGCATAGGTGGTGTGGTCGGTTTTCCGACTAAAGCCGCAAGGCCTTGTTGAGTGGTGGGAAAACCTCCGTTATCTAACTCATACAGATCGAGAGCTAATGGAATATTAGAAAGGATATCTGCTTTAGCGGCAGTAATTCTAGCCTGTTCAGCTCGCCCGGCAAGCCGGGGGATAACCAAAGCAGCTAAAGTTCCGATAATAATTACCACTAACATCAATTCAATCAATGTAAAACCTTTACTTTTCATAATACTCCTTATCTTTATTGCATTAAAAAGTTCATTTGAAAGATCGGCAATAAAATCGCTAAAACAATCAGGGCTATTATAAACCCCAAACTAAGTATCAATATCGGTTCAATCATGAACATTATTGTTTCAATTTGCTGTGAAGATTCTACTTCATTCATATAAGCAATCCGGAACAACATTTCTTCAAGCCTGCCGCTTTCCTCACCTATTGAAATCAAGTCTAAAGTATTTTTTTCAAAAATACTGCTATTTTTCATTGACTCGCTTAAGTGCTGTCCTTTTGCGACTTTGGAATAAAGAAGGGTTATTTCTTCGGAAAAAACCATGTTTGTGGCCATTTCACTAACTATCTGCAAAGCATTGATAATTGATATACCGCTTTGAACCAGCGTCCCAAGATTACTGGCAAAACGTGCAGTCTGAATTTTGATAATCATCGATTTAAGAAAAAAAACCTTTAACTTCATCTGGTCAAACCATTTTCTCCCTCTTTTCGTACGCAAATAATTCCCGAAAGAAAAAGAAAACCCGGCTAAAATTATTAAAATAAAAATCCAATAATTCTTAAAAAATAAACTAACCCAGATAAGAGCTTTCGTAATTAAAGGCAGTTGTTGATCCAAATCGTTAAATAATGCGACGAATTTTGGCAAAACAAAAGTAGTAAGAACAAAAAGCGTGATAAACCCGACTGATACCAAAAGAACCGGGTATGCCAGTGCAGTACGTATCCGATAAGAAAAATTTATGTCTTTTTCTTTTAAATCTGCTATTTTTGTCAGGACTTCCGCAAGCATTCCCGTAGCTTCTGCGGATTTGATCATATTAATTTCCAGCGCAGAGAAAATATTTTTATAATAAGACAATGCTTCCGATAAGGTTTTCCCCCTCTGAATCTTTTCCTTAAGATCAACAATAATGCCTTTTAAATTTTGATTTTCTGTTTGTTCAACTATATTGCTTAGCGCTTTTACCAGCGGCAAACCGGCGCTAATAAGATTGGAAAATTGGCGCAGAAAAATATACAAGTTTTTCGGTTTAATTTTATTCAAAAACCCGAATTTTACTAAACTCTCTTCATTTTTCACTTTTATAGACAATGGATGATAATTAAGCAAAAGCAATTTAGCAGCTGCAGCTCTTTCGTTTTCCGCTTCAATTGTTCCAGTACGAAATACCTCTGGTTTAATTTTTGCTTTATATAAGTAAATCGGCATAACTTTTATTATCGCTTAAGGGTCAAACGTATCTTCCTGGCTAACTCTGATAACTTCTTCCGGAGTCGTAATCCCCTGCAGAACTTTTTCCCATCCGCAAAGCCGCAGAGTTTTTAATCCCAGGCTAATAGCTTTTTGTTTTATAATATTCGAAGGCGTCCTATTTAAAATCATTTCTTTTATCGCATCCGACACATTGAGAATCTCAAAAATAGCTGTTCGTCCTAAATAACCGGTAAACTTGCAAGATTCACATCCGCGGCCTCTAAAAAAACTACTGCTGATAAACAACTCTTTATGAACACCAAATTCTTTTAGTATTTCCTCATGCGGGACAAACGTCTCTTTACAATTGGGACAAATTACCCGGATAAGACGCTGCGCAATAATGCAATTAACAGAACTGGAAACCAAATAAGGCTCGATTCCCATATCAAGAAGCCTAGTAACTGCTCCTGAAGAATCATTTGTATGCAAAGTGCTAAAGACCAGATGCCCGGTAAGCGCGGTACGGATAGCTAATTCCGCTGTTTCTAAATCTCGTATTTCTCCCACCATCATTACATCCGGATCATGCCTTAACATCGACCGTAGCCCATTGGCAAAAGTGAGCTCAATCTTAGGCATCACTTGTATCTGAGTAATACCATGCAGCCTGTATTCAATAGGATCTTCAATAGTAATAATCTTTCTTTCTGCGGAATTAATCCGATTAAGGCATGAATATAATGTCGTTGTTTTTCCGCTTCCTGTAGGCCCAGTAACCAGCATTATCCCATGAGGGCGTTTAATCAACACATTAATTAGGGCAAGCCCTTCTTTATCAAGCCCTAATTCTTCTAAACTAAGGAATACTTGTTTTCTGGATAAAATCCTAACCTCAACACATTCACCAAACGCTGAAGGTAAAATTGAAATCCTTAAATCATAATCATCATTATCGATCCTAACTTGTATCCGTCCATCTTGAGGCAATCGTTTTTCTGATATATCCAATTCAGCCATGATTTTTATTCTTATTATTATTGCCGACTGGAAGTGATGTATCGACGACGGCGCGGGAACATCATATAAAAGCCCATCTATACGGTAGCGCACCCGCAAGCTATTTTCATAAGGTTCGATGTGGATATCCGTTGCCCGTTCGCGCACTGCCTGTTGAATAATCTGGTCTATAAACTTTATCACTGAAGGATCTTGAGTTTCTTCAGATTTTTCTTCCGATCTGCTTTCTGATTTATGCGAAATAATTTCCAAATGCGGAGAATCATCAACCATCTGAGCCATTGTTTTAGCGCCTACGCCATAATAGCGCTTAATTGCTTCGTTTATTTCTACAGATGTTGCCAAACAAACGTTTATCGGTTTTCTTATCAAAAGCTTTATCTCATCTTGAGTGTAAAAATCCAGCGGATCGCTAACAGCAATATGTAAAACACCGTTTTTTTCAAAAAGCGGAAAAAAATTATAATGAGTGACAAAACGGGCAGGTATTTTCTCAATTATATTTTGTGAAATATCAATCGTACTAATCTTAATAAATTCAATATTCATCGATTCAGCCATGGTTATAAGCAATATCTCTTCTTTGACTACCCCGCTTTTAACAAGTTCCTCACCGATTCTCAAATTTGACTTTTTTTGTTTAGCAAGAGCGCTATTTAGCTGTTCCGTAGTTATAATATTTTTTTTAACTAAGAGCTCGCCTATCTGGATACTATCACTGATCATTTTTGTCCTTTGCTTTAACTCGCGGCTATAATGCCGCTCCATGGCCATTCAATCTTTAAAAACTACGCAGAAATTACAAGTAATTTCATAAACCATACCCGGGGATTTTACAAAATTCTTATCTCTTTTTTTCTCCGATGCAGCATCCCGCTTCAGGATTAGGCCGCCGGGTAAAGTTTTTTATAAAACCCGCTATTTTTTGCAAAAAATTCTTCTTGCCGTAATTCTTCTGGATTTGCTTAATAATCGCACTGCCAAAAATTACACCGTCAGCATATTTCAAAACAAATTTTGCCTGCTCGGGATTAGAGATCCCAAATCCAACGTAAACCGGCAATGTAGAAGTTTTTTTTATTAATTTAATTTTTTGCGCCAAATCATCCGCTATATTATCGCGCATCCCTGTAACCCCGGTTAAAGATACATAATAGATGAACCCTTTAGATTCCCGTGCTATTTTTTTAATTCTATGCTCTTCAGTAACCGGAGAAACCAAAAAAATCAAAAATAAATTCTTTTCGCTTAATTCGGCATTTAATGGCTTCGCTTCTTCCGGAGGCATATCCGGAACAATTACGCCGTCAAGACCTGCCAAAGCTGCCTGATGAGCAAATCGTTTTAATCCAAATTGTAGAATTGGGTTATAATAAGACATCATAATAAGTGGAATTTCGCTTTTTTTTCTAATCTTTCTTATTAATTTAAAAAATTTTCCGAGATTAATTCCTTTTTCCAATGCTTGGCTAGAAGCATATTGAATAGTCGGCCCATCAGCAATCGGATCAGAAAAAGGCATTCCTAACTCAACAATGTCCACTCCGTTTTCTTCGAGTATCTCCACAAGCTTTTCAGTAGTAGACAAATCAGGAAAACCTGCAGTTATATATGAAACAAAAGCTTTTTTCCCGTATTTTTTAAGAAAAAGATTTTTCTTCGTAATCCTGTTCATTTATATCGCCTTAATTTGAGAAACCATACTCATATCCTTATCGCCTCGTCCGGAAAGGCATAGGCAAATAAGGCTGTTTTTTTTCATCTTTTTTGCGGCTTTAACCAGATACGCTATAGCATGCGCTGATTCAAGCGCCGGAATAATACCTTCCAGGCGCGAAAGCAATTCCAAAGCGCCAAGCGCTTCTTTATCAGTAACAGCAGCATATTGCGCCCGTTTTGTTTTCTTGTAAAACGCATGCTCAGGCCCGACTCCTGGATAATCCAACCCCGCAGAAATTGAATGGGCAATTTTTATCTGTCCGTCTTTATCCTGAAGTAAATAAGTTTTATTCCCATGCAAGACACCGATACTTCCCCTGCACAGAGTTGCCGCATGCTTTTGTGTATAAAGCCCTAAACCGGCAGCTTCTACGCCGATAAAAGAAACTTCTGTATCATTATAGAACGGGTAAAATAAGCCTATTGCATTACTTCCCCCTCCAACGCAGGCTATAAGATAATCAGGCAGCTTTTTTTCTTTTTTTAATATCTGCTGTTTTGTCTCTTTACCGATAATAGATTGAAAATTTCTTACAATCATGGGAAAAGGATGCGGGCCGACAACTGAACCAATGATATAATGTGTGTCCCTCACTGTAGAAACCCAGTTGCGCATTGCTTCGTTAGTAGCATCTTTTAATGTTTTGCTCCCGGAGGACACTCCTGTAACCGTTGCCCCCAAAAGACGCATTCTGAACACATTTAAAGTTTCGCGCGCCATATCCTCTTCGCCCATAAAAATTGCACATTCAAGGCCGAACCGCGCTGCCGCAACCGCAGTCGCCACGCCATGCTGGCCAGCGCCGGTTTCAGCGATTACTCTCTTTTTTTTCATTGCCAGTGTCAGCAAAGCATGTCCAAGAGTATTATTAATTTTATGCGCGCCGGTATGAAGCAA
>JACQZH010000026.1 GCA_016213925.1 Candidatus Omnitrophota bacterium
TGCGCTAATCCGCGCTTTGACAATACATGCGTTATCGCCGCGGTTAATGTAGTCTTGCCGTGATCTACATGCCCAATTGTCCCGATATTTACGTGCGGCTTCTTCCTCTCAAACTTCTCTTTTGCCATTATGCACCTCCTACTGAATTAGCAGCTTCTTCCAGTTATAGATTCTTGTATATGTTTAGGTACTTCCAAATAATAAGAAGGTTCTATTGTATACATTCCGCGGCCTTGTGTCAAGCTTCTTATTACAGTTGCATAACCAAACATTTCAGCCATCGGAACAAACCCTCTGACTACTTTCGCGTTTGCACGATCAGTCATTAAATCTATCTTACATCTTCTTGAACCTAAATCTCCAATCACATCACCTAAATATTCCACCGGCACAACCGCTTCCAAAGACATTATCGGCTCCAGCAATACCGACCCAGCCTTCCTTAGCCCGTCAGTAAAAGCCATTGATCCAGCCATTCTAAACGCAAAATCTGAAGAATCAACTTCATGAAACGAACCGTCTACTAATTTTACCTCTACATCAATAACCGGATAACCAACCAATATCCCGGAAGTTGCCGCGCTAATAACACCTTGCTTTACCGAGTTGATATATTCCTTAGGAATCGCTCCTTTGGTAATTTCATTTTTAAATATAACCCCCTGCCCGCGGACAGAACCAGATATTTCTAAAACAACATGGCCATACTGGCCCCTGCCGCCGGTTTGCTGAATAAACTTACTTTCTATCTGTACAGCTGAAGTAATGGTTTCTTTATACGCAACTTGCGGCTTACCAACATTAGCCTCTACTTTAAATTCGCGGAAAAGCCTATCAACAATTATTTCTAGATGAAGCTCTCCCATCCCAGAAATAAGTGTTTGTCCGGTTTCATTATTATACTTAACATGAAAACTTGGATCCTCTTCCTGAATCTTATCCATCGCAAAAGACAGTTTATCCTGCGCTGCTTGTGTTGCCGGCTCAATCGCTAAAGAAACAACCGGATCAGGGAAATGCATACTTTCCAAAATGATAGGCTGATCTCCATCGCATATAGTTTCTCCGGTTTTTGTCATTCTCAATCCAACCGCAGCAGCAATATCTCCGGCGCAAACTTCACTAACTATTTCCTGTTTATTCGCATGCATTCGAAGCAATTTACCAATTCTTTCCTTAATTTGCCTATTCGCATTAAAAACATATTCGCCTGATTTCAAAACTCCCGAATATACTCTTAAAAATGTTAATTTACCAACATAAGCGTCAGACATTATTTTAAACGCCAAAGCGCTAAAATATTCATCATCGCTGGTAATACGTTTCTGTTTTTCCTGAGTATGGGGAACCGTTCCTTCTATCGACGGCACATCAATCGGAGAAGGCAAATATTCACAAACTCCGTCTAATAATGGCTGTACCCCGATATTTCGAAAACTTGACCCGCAAAATACCGGAACACAGGCATGCTCTATTGTCGCAACCCGAATTGCTTTTTTTAATTCTGCCGGTAAAGGTTCCTGACTATGAACAAATTTCTCCATTATAAGCGCGTCATATTCAGCTACTGCTTCAATCATTTTCGCACGATATTCTTTTGCTATGTCCAGCAAATCATGCGGAATCTCCGCATATTTAAAGGTAGACCCGTAATCTTCTTTATTAAATATCAGTGCTTTCATTGTAACTAAATCAATAACACCGTTAAAATTCTCTTCCCATCCTAAGGGTATTTGTACCGGGATAATTTTAGCTGCTAAACGTTTACGCATTTGCTCTAGTGTTCCAAAAAAATCACAGCCAATACGATCCATTTTATTGATATATGCCAACAACGGAATATGATACCGCTGCGCCTGCCGCCAAACTGTTTCACTTTGAGGTTCTACGCCTCCGACTGCACAAAGAACAATTATTGCTCCGTCAAGAACACGTAACGACCTTTCGACTTCAACCGTAAAATCAACATGACCTGGGGTATCAATAATATTAATGCGATAATTATTCCAGAAACACGTTGTGCTAGCGCTGGTTATTGTAATACCGCGCTCCTGCTCCTGAACCATCCAGTCCATAGTAGCCGTACCTTCATCAACCTCACCAATCTTATATACCTTTCCGGTATAATATAAAATGCGTTCGGTTGTAGTAGTTTTACCGGCATCGATATGAGCCATAATCCCAATATTCCTGCTCTTATCCAATGGAAATTCTCTACTCATAAATTTTGTTTTTTTTATTTGTACGGTTTGTTTCAATTTTAATACCTATTAATAATTTATTCTTAAATAATTACCAGCGATAGTGCGCAAAAGCCTTATTCGATTCAGCCATCTTATGCGTATCTTCTCTTTTCTTAATCGCTGATCCTTCACCTTTATATGCGTCAAGCAATTCCTGCGCAAGTTTCTCCTGCATTGCCTTTCCTTTTCTGCTGCGGGCAAAATTACGCATCCAGCGTAATGCAATAATCGTACCTCTATCCTGACGGATTTCTATCGGAACCTGATAAGTAGCTCCGCCTACACGCCTTGGTTTAACCTCTACAAGCGGCCTGGCATTATCCAATGCTTTTTTAAAAACTTCTAACGCCCCCTTGCCTGTCTTTTTCTCTAAAGTTTCAAATGCGGAATAAACTATATTTTCCGCAATAGACTTATTGCCTTTTTTCATTACCATGTTAATTAGTTTGCTAACTATTGCACTGTTGTATTTCGGATCCGAATTAATTTCTCGTTTTACCGCGCGTCTTCGACGCATGTTTCCTCCTTCTTAACCGTGTTAAGTGTTTGGTAATAAGTTTTAAGCACCATGTTAATATTATTTTTTAAAATATCACTTAAAACTTTACGCTTATTTTTTATTTCTTTGGTTTTTTAGTCCCATAACATGAACGGCTTCTTTTTCTATCCGATACGCCGGCAGTGTCAAGAGTCCCGCGGATAATATGATACCGCACACCAGGTAAATCCTTTACTCTTCCGCCTCGCACCAGAACGATCGAATGTTCCTGTAGATTATGTCCCTCGCCAGGAATATACGCAGTTACTTCTACCCCGTTAGTAAGCCTGACCCTTGCGATTTTCCGTAAAGCAGAATTAGGCTTTTTCGGCGTCATTGTACGCACTTGCAAACACACACCGCGCCTTTGCGGCGATTGCTGCAATGCCGGTGATTTTGACCTGTTACCTGATTTTTTTCTTCCAAGCCTTATTAATTGACTTATTGTCGGCATATCTGTCCTTTTCTCCCTAACTTACTTTTAAAATATTCTCTTCTTTTTCTTCTTTTTCTTCTTTTTTAGCCTTTTCTTTTGCATCTACTTCATCAGGGGCAAGTTCAATATTTAAATGCGCATGAAAGCCTGTACCAGCCGGAATTAAATGCCCCATAATAACATTTTCCTTCAAGCCAAGCAACTCGTCCCTCTTTCCGCTTGCAGCTGCTTCCGTCAAAACACGCGTTGTTTCCTGGAAGCTTGCCGCAGAAATAAAACTTTCAGTAGTAAGCGACGCTTTGGTTATGCCTAAAAGTAAAGGAGTAGCGCTTGCTGGTTTTTCTTTTTTCTCAAGAACCTTTTTATTTTCCTTATCCAGTATAAACTTATCTACCTGCTGGCCCTGTAAAAATTCCGTATCTCCAGCATCCTCAATTTTAACCTTTTTCAGCATCTGCCTGACAATAACTTCAATATGTTTATCATTGATCCGGACGCCCTGTAAACGATAAACTTCCTGTATTTCATTCACAAGATGTTCCTGAAGCTTTTGAACTCCAGAAACACGCAAAATATCATGCGGAACCATCGGGCCGTCGGTAAGCACTTGTCCGGATATAACTGCATCGCCTTTATATACATTAAGATGTTTTCCAGGCGGAATCAAATATTCCTTACTCATCCCTGAAGCGCTTTTAATTACAATTCTGCGCTGGCCTTTCTTCGGGGCGCCAAACTCCACAGTTCCATCTATTTCACTAATAACCGCCGGATCCTTAGGCCGGCGTGCTTCAAATATTTCTGCAACTCTTGGCAAACCACCTGTAATATCTTTCGTTTTCGTAATTTTTCTCGGAGTTTTTGCCAGAAGGCTTCCACCTTCAACCTGTTGTCCATCCTGCACCACAATATGAGCACCGGAAGGAATAGTATAAAAAGCCACAACTTCTTTATTATTGTTTAAAATAATAATCTGCGGATGATAGTCTGCCTTATGGTCAATAATAACTCTGTCTGTCAACCCGGTCGAAGCGTCTATTTCTTCACGCATGGTCAGGCCTTCTCTAATATCATCAAACTTAACTATTCCGCTAACTTCAGTCAAAATAGGAGAAGTATACGGATCCCATTGCACAAAGGTCATATTCTTTTCAACTTTTTTACCTTCTACAACAGCAATAATCGAACCTATAGGAATCGTGTATAATTCAAGCTCTCTCTCTGTTTCATCATGGATACTTACACTCCCATTCCTATTAAGAACAATAATTTCATTATTTTTTGTCGTTACAGTACGCAGATTATGATATTTAATAAACCCATCATTCTTTGCTTTAATAAAAGACTGTTCGATAATTCTCGATGCTGTTCCGCCAATATGAAATGTCCTCATTGTCAACTGGGTTCCCGGTTCACCGATTGATTGCGCGGCAACTATACCCACTGCCTGCCCTAATTCAACCAAACGCTGCGTAGCTAAATCCCTACCGTAACACTTTGCACAAACACCATGTGTTATTTCGCAAGTTAATACACTGCGAATTCTGATTCTTTCAATGCCCAGTTGTTCAATCCTTTCGGCCTTTTCTTCAGTTATTTCTTCTCCGGCAATAACAACTGTTTTATCAGTTACAATATCCACAATATTATCCAAAGCAATACGACCGACAATACGCTCTTTAAGGCTTACCACAATTTCATCGCCTTCAGTAATCGCCGAAATCATGATCCCGTTTAAAGTGTGGCAATCATCTATAGTAATAATTACATCCTGGGCAACATCAATCAACCGGCGCGTAAGATATCCGGCATCTGCTGTTTTTAATGCCGTATCCGCAAGACCTTTACGAGCACCGTGAGTAGAAATAAAAAATTCCAAAACTGTCAGCCCCTCCCGGAAATTGGCGGTAATAGGGTTTTCAATAATTTCTCCGGACGGCTTAGCCATTAAACCACGCATACCGGCTAACTGGCGTATCTGCAATTTTGATCCGCGGGCGCCGGAGTCAGCCATCATGAAAATCGGATTAAAATGCTCTAATCCTTTAAACACCTGATCTGCGATAGAATCAGTTGCGTGTGTCCAAATATCAATAATCTTATTGTAACGCTCCCCTTCTGTTATAATTCCGCGCTTGTACTGTTTCTCTACGCCGGCTACTTCCTGATGAGAAAATTCAAGAATTTTTTCCTTGCCTTCAGGCACTTTTAAATCATCCATCGCAATAGAAATACCGCCGATAGTTGCGTACTCAAAACCAATTTTCTTTAAATCATCAAGCAGTAAAATTGTCCGGTTATGCCCAAACTTTTTATAACAATCGCTGATTATCTTGCTCAACTTTGTTTTTTCCATCTGTTCATTAACATAACCAAAGCCCGGCGGGATAAGCTGGTTAAAAATTATTCTTCCGACCGTAGTTTCAATAAGCTCATTACCTTTGCGCAGGCGGCAGCGTGTATGAATACCATATTCTTCGCATTGATAAGCAGTAATAGCCTCTTCCGGATCAGCAAACAACGGTAAATCTTCCAATTTTAAAGATGGGTCACGCGGCCCAACAGTTGTCAGATAATAACAGCCAAGTACAATATCCTGGCTGGGAGAAATAATCGGCCGGCCGTCAGAAGGAGAAAATATATTATTCGTTGCCAGCATAATCAAACGTGATTCCATCTGCGCCTCAGTTGAAAGAGGAACATGCACAGCCATCTGGTCTCCGTCAAAGTCCGCATTAAATGCCGTGCAAACCAGCGGATGAATCCTAATCGCCTTACCTTCAATCAACACCGGCTCAAAAGCCTGAATACCCAAACGATGCAGTGTCGGAGCACGGTTAAGTAACACTGGATGCTCACGAATAACTTCTTCTAAAATATCCCAAACTTCAAGCCTGGCTCTTTCCACCATGCGCTTGGCGCTTTTTACAGTATGCACTAGCCCGCGTTCTCTTAATTTCTTAATTATAAACGGCTCAAATAATTCCAAAGCCATGCGTTTTGGCAATCCGCACTGGTGCAGCTTTAATTCAGGCCCGATAACAATTACTGAACGGCCTGAATAATCCACGCGTTTTCCCAAAAGATTTTGCCGAAAACGCCCTTGTTTTCCTTTTAACATATCGCTAAGCGATTTCAGCGGCCTATTTCCCGGGCCAAGAACCGGACGGCCATGGCGCCCATTATCAAACAAAGCATCTACAGCTTCCTGAAGCATGCGTTTTTCATTACGGATAATGACGTCAGGCGCCTTTAATTCCAATAATTTTTTAAGCCTGTTATTACGGTTAATAACTCTTCTATATAAATCATTCAAATCACTCGTCGCAAATCTCCCGCCATCTAAAGGCACCAGGGGACGCAAATCAGGCGGGATAACCGGTAAAATCCTTAAAATCATCCACTGCGACAAATTACCTGATTTTTTTATAGATTCAACAATCTTTAATGTTTTAGTCAGCTTTTTCTGCGTTGCTTCTGCTTTGGTTGTGCTTAACTGCTTACGCAGTTTTTTTGCTAATTTATCCATGTCAACTTCAGCAAGCAAACGGCTTATTGCATCAGCACCCATCAAAGCCGAAAACTTATTGCCGTAACGGCCTAAATATTCCTGGTAACGTTCCTCGGTCAATAGCTCTTTCTTCCTTAAAGGCGTATCACCCGGGTCAATTACAATGTATTCTTCATAATAAATAACCTTTTCCAATTCCCTCTGGGTCATATCCAGAATTGCTCCCATGCGTGAGGGCATCGCTTTAAAGAACCAGACATGCGAAACCGGCGCGGCAAGTTCAATATGGCCCATCCTTTCGCGGCGCACTTTTGAAAGAGTTACTTCAACTCCGCAACGGTCGCAAACAATTCCTTTATGTTTAATCCTTTTATATTTCCCGCAATTACATTCCCAATCTTTAGTCGGGCCGAAAATACGCTCGCAAAATAACCCGTCCTTTTCCGGCTTCAAAGTACGGTAATTAATCGTTTCCGGTTTTTTAACTTCACCGCGAGACCATGATTTAATAACTTCCGGAGAAGCGATTTTTATTGATATAGCATCAAATGCGTTTGCATCTTGTGCCATAAATCTTCCTTTCTATTTTTCTAACTTTTCTTAATACTTTTATCTTTTAATTCGGTACGGACATCTAAAGCCAAACTCTGTAATTCTTTAACCAGAACGTTGAACGATTCAGGAGTACTAGGATTAAGCGCGTTCTCTCCTTTAACAATTGACTCATAAATTCTGGTTCTGCCGACTACATCGTCACTTTTAACAGTAAGCAGCTCCTGTAATGTAAATGCCGCTCCATAAGCTTCAAGAGCCCAAACTTCCATTTCACCGAAACGCTGTCCTCCAAATTGAGCTTTTCCTCCTAAAGGCTGTTGCGTTACTAGCGAATACGGGCCTATTGAACGGGCATGTATTTTGTCATCAACAAGATGCGCAAGTTTTACCATATAGATATACCCTACCGTAACCTTATTATGAAAGCTTTCTCCATTAAACCCGTCGCGAACTACTACTTTCCCATCTTCGGGTAATCCAGCTTTTCTCAATTCCTCGCGGATTTCTTTTTCACTTGCACCGTCAAATACCGGGCTGGATACTTCAAATCCTAAAATTTTAGCAGCCCAACCAAGATGTGTTTCCAAAATTTGGCCTACATTCATACGGGAAGGGACTCCCAAGGGATTCAAAACTATCTCAACCGGAGTTCCGTCAGGTAAAAAGGGCATATCTTCTTCCGGCAGAATCCTGGCAATAACTCCCTTATTCCCGTGGCGTCCAGCCATTTTATCTCCAACCGAAAGACGTTTTTTACTGGCAACCAGCACAACTACTTTCTTAAGCACTCCTGGAGGAAGCTCGTCTCCCCTTTTAACCTTATCAATTTCGCGTTCTTCCTCTTCTAAAAGTTCCTTGATTTGCGCATCCAAAAGCCTGATAATTTTTTTAATGTCCTCCGAAGCTAACGGATCGTCAGAAATTCTAATACTGTCTAAATCAACGCGATCAATTTTCTTGATATCAGTTTTCTTAACCACCTTATTTGCGGCAAGTAAGATTGCTCCGGTCTCTTCATCAAGCAAACTAGCGGCTAATTTCTTATTCAAAAGCAAATTGTAAAGTTTTTGATTACGCTCATGGCGCAATTTTTTAACCTGCTCAGCATAATATTTGTGCATTTTATCAATAATAAGCAATTCTTCAGAAAGCTGCTCTTTTGATTTGCTTTTTAATCCTTTGCGGGAGAAAACTCTTGCATCAATAATCACTCCTTCTGTCCCGGGAGGAACCGTTAAAGAAGTATCTTTTACATCCTGAGCTTTTTCACCGAATATAGCCCGTAGCAATTTTTCCTCCGGGGATAATTCCGTCTCGCTCTTAGGAGTTACCTTCCCGACTAAAATATCTCCGGAATGCACTTCTGCTCCAACGCGGACAATCCCGTCATCGCCAAGGTTCTTCAGAGATTCTTCTCCAATGTTCGGAATATCACGCGTAATTTCTTCATTGCCCAAGCGGGTATCCCGTGCCTCGCATTCGAATTCTTCTATATGCACAGAAGTATATAAATCTTCCTTTACCACTCTTTCACTGATCAATATCGCATCTTCGAAGTTATACCCGCGCCACGGCATAAACGCAACCAGAACATTCCTGCCTAAGGCCAACTCTCCATTCTTTGTCGCCGCTCCGTCAGCAATAACTTCTCCCTTTTTCACTTTCTGGCCGGCCTTTACCAACGGACGCTGATTAACGCAGGTTGAAGCATTGGAACGATTAAACTTCTTTAATCGATAGTTAGTATTATCAATAATAATTTTTTGACCATCTACATATTTAACTGTACCCGAGTTTTGAGCGATAATAACAGCGCCGGTATCAACCGCAACTTTTTTCTCCATTCCCGTACCAACCAGCGGAGCTTCGGTATCAAGCAATGGAACAGCTTGGCGCTGCATATTACTTCCCATAAGCGCCCTGTTCGCATCATCATGTTCTAAAAACGGAATAAGTCCGGCAGCGATACTTACCAGCTGGCGCGGAGAAACATCCATATAATCAACTTCATCTCTTGAAATTTTAGGGAAATCGCCTTTATAACGGCAGGAAATCAACTCATTAATAAAACGGCCGTTTTTATCAATCGGCGCGTTTGCCTGCGCAATTACATACTGGTCTTCAATATCCGCGCTCAAATACTCAATTTTATCCGTAACCCTGCCGCTTGTTACCTTACGGTAAGGAGTTTCAATAAAACCAAATTCGTTAATACGCGAAAAAGTAGTGAGCGATGCAATCAAACCTATATTCGGCCCTTCCGGAGTTTCTATCGGACAAATCCGGCCATAATGTGAATAATGCACGTCGCGAACTTCAAAGCCGGCACGTTCACGGCTCAAACCTCCAGGCCCTAACGCACTCAAACGGCGTTTATGAGTTAATTCCGATAATGGATTGGTCTGATCCATAAATTGTGATAACTGGCTTCTTCCAAAAAAGTCTTTTATAACTGAAGAAACAAGCTTTGAATTAATCAAATTATGCGGCAGCACACTATCCATCTCATAAATGCCCATTCGCTCGCGCACTGAACGCTCCATACGCGCAAGCCCAATGCGAAACTGATTCTGTACCAGTTCTCCAACTGTGCGTACGCGGCGGTTACCGAGATGGTCTATATCATCCGTCTTGCCTTCTCCGCTTTTTAATTTCATTAAATATTTTATCGCGTTAACTAATGTATCATGATCAAGCACGCGGTTATCTAATGATATTTTCATGTTTAATTTTCTATTTAGAACAAAACGCCCCACACGGCCCAAATCATAGCGTTTTGGGTCAAATATCAGCCGTTCAATTAAGCTTTCCGCGGATTCAATCGTAACTGGATCTCCAGGACGTAAACGCCTATAAATCTCAAATAACGCTTCTTCCCTATTTGTGGTTCTATCCTTATCCAAAGTGTTAATAATTTCCATCCCGCTCACTACAAAGCACTCTATCTTCTTTTGGTCAATATCCAAGAGCTGCTCAACCGTTTGCTTAGTTAGAGCCGAACCTGCGGAAAATAATACTGTGCTGTTGTCTTTTGGGTTAAAAATATCTTTTGCCAGCACCAACTTATCGCCATCTTGTTGATCTTTCAACGGAAGCCGGATTTCTTCAATAGGATAAAATAATTTCAGTATATCAACATTCGTTGAAAAGCCAATTGCACGCAGAAAAGTTGTCGCATAAAATTTTCTTCTGCGGTCAATATAAACAAACAACACTTCATTCGCGTCAAACTCAAATTCAACCCAAGCGCCGCGATAAGGAATAACTCTGGAAGAAAACAGCTTTTTTCCTGATATATGCGGCGTTTCTTCAAAACATATTCCCGGAGAACGATGCAGCTGACTTACAACAACGCGTTCATCGCCGTTAATAACAAATGTGCCTACATCAGTCATCAAAGGCAGTTCTCCCATATAGACTTCCTGCTCTTTTGTTTCTTTCTTAGTCTTTAATCTAAGTTTCACTTTTAACGGAGAAGCAAAACTCATTCCCCTTCTTTGGCATTCCCACACATCATATTTTGACGGCTCAAGATTATAACTGACAAATTCAAGATTGCAGGTTTTGTCAAAATTTTCAATCGGAAATACTTCCTTAAAAACCGCCTGAAGCCCTTTGTCTTCCTTCTTAGTCTTAGGCACATCCATTTGCAGGAATTCCATATAGGAATCAAGCTGTACCTGCAATAAATGCGGCACTTCAAATATTTCTTTTAATTTTGCGTAATCTTTTCTTTCTACCATATTCGGTCCCCTAACTATAGAGTTCCCGTTATTTTATTGCTTTGGTTTACTTAATAGAATAGCTACTTGATGTAGTTACTTTATTTCTACAGTTGCTCCCTGTGCTTCCAACTTCTTCTTGATCTCTTCTGCTTCTTCCTTGCTCACGTTCTCTTTAACAGGTTTTGGAGCAGAATCTACCAAATCTTTAGCTTCTTTTAATCCCAGGTTTGTAATTGTACGAATTTCTTTAATAACCTGTATCTTTTTGTCGCCTGAAGCAACTAAAACAACTGTAAAACTTGTTTTTTCTTCAACTGCAGCACCTGCGGCAGCACCCGGCATAGCAGCAACAGCCATCGGCATACTTGCGGAAACCCCGAATTTTTGCTCTAATACTTTGACTAAATTGGCTAACTCTAAAACGCTCATCTCTTCAATACCCTTAATAATCTCTTCCGATTTTGGAGAAAGCTTTAATCCTTCATTTACTTGTTCTGACATTTTACCCTCCTTATCCACTTTTTCCTTCTTTTTGTTTATTAATCTGATTTAAAGCAACTACCAATCCCCGAATAGACCCATTCAAAACATTCACTAATCCGGAAATTGGAGATTTCATGCGCATAAGAACCGTTGCCCGAAGTATATCCTTACTTGGAAGCTCGGATAATTCTTTGGTTTTGCTTTCATTTATAAACTCTCCGTCTACCACCCCGCCGCGGACTTTAAATGTTTCATGTTCTTTAGAAAAATCGAATAGTGTTTTCGCTACAGATACCGGGTCCTTGCGGCAAATAGCGACTCCGCTTTTCCCCTGAAGATATTTAGAAATTTCTTCACACTTAAATTCGGAGAAAACTCTACGCAGCAAAGTATTCTTAGTCAAAAATAAGCGGGAGGAATTTTTTTCTAATTTTCTGCGAAGAGCATTTATTTCCACCGCTTTTAAATTTTCAAAATTAGCAACAATTAACCCTGAAGCATCTTTAAGATGCTGGTTAATCTGCTTAACCATGTAGTTTTTTTCAATATGAGCCATAGATACCCCTTATACCGTTGTTTTATACTCCGAAGGATCCAACTTTAACCCCGGTCCCATTGTAGTTGAGATAAAAATGCTTTTAATATACGTGCCCTTAGCTGTCTGCGGCTTCGCCTTTAAAACAGCTTCTAAAAGCGCTTTAGCATTTTCCAGAAGCGCTGTATCAGAAAAAGATATTTTCCCGACACTAACGTGAATCCCGCCAAGTTTATTCATTTTAAATTCGACTTTACCCGCTTTTGATTCCTTTACTGCCTTGGCTACGTCTTGAGTCACTGTCCCGGCACGCGGACTCGGCATAAGACCGCGTGGGCCTAACACTTTACCTAATTTAGTCAATTCTTTCATCATTTCCGGCGTTGCAACCGCAATATCAAAATCAATCCAGCCTGATTTTACTTTTTCTATTAATTCCTGCCCTCCGACATAATCAGCTCCGGCTTCTTTTGCCGCATTTGCCTCTTCTCCCTTGCAAAAAACAGCAACTCTGACTTTTTTACCAAGGCCATGAGGCAAAGCCACATTTCCCCTAACCATCTGATCCGATTGTTTAGGATCTATTCCAAGATTAAATACCAGATCAACAGCTTCGTCAAATTTTACGCGATGTGCTTTTTTTAAGACAAAAATAATTTCTTCTAAAGTGTATTCTTTATTCTTTTCAAATAATTTCCTGACTTCCTTTATTCTTTTACTCTCTTTTTTCATGAAAATTATCCTTTAATTTCAATCCCCATACTTCTAGCAGTGCCTTCAACAATACGTACAGCCTGCTTAATATTCGCTGTATTCAAATCAGCCATTTTCGCTTTTGCGATTTCCTCTACCTGTGACTTTGTCACACTACCGACTTTTTCTTTGTTCGGGACTCCTGAACCTTTCGCCAAATTAGCGGAACGTTTCAGCAAGATAGAGCAAGGCGGGCTTTTCAAAATAAATGTAAATGATTTATCTTCAAAAATAGTCAAAACAACCGGAATAACCAAACCCTGCTTATCTTTTGTTGCTTCATTAAATTTTTTGCAAAAATCCATAATATTAACACCATGCTGCCCAAGCGCAGGCCCCACAGGCGGAGCAGGATTTGCCTGTCCGGCAGGAATTTGCAATTTTACTTTTGCTTTAATTGTTTTTGCCATAATTATACTTTCTCCACTTGCCAGTATTCCAGTTCCACAGGAGTAGACCTACCGAAAATTGAAACCATAACCTTAATTTTACCTTTACCTGGATAAACTTCTTCTATTTCACCGTTAAAATTTGTAAATGGGCCTTCAATAATCTTAACTGATTCTCCTTTTTCAAAAACTACTTTCGGCATTGGTTTTTCCTTGCTTTCCTCCGCCTGTTTTAAAATACCTGCCACTTCTGCATCGCTAAGGGGATGAGGCTTGGCACCCGGACCGATAAACCCGGTAATCCCCGGAGTATTTTTGATTAAATACCAGCTGTCATCATTTAATTCCATCTCAATAAGCACATAACCGGGAAAAAATTTTCGCTCCATTATCTTTTTCTTTCCGCCGCGAACTTCAGAAACTTTTTCAGTGGGAATAAGAATCTGCGTGATTACTTCCTGGGCATTTGCAGCCTGGATCCTGTTTTCCAAATGAGTTTTTACCCTTTCCTCATGTCCTGTCTGCGTATGAACAACATACCAACGTTTTGCCATAATAACTCTCATTTAATAATTAAGCCAACACTTGCCGCGAATAGTAAATCAATAATATACACAAATACCGCCAATATAAACGTCGAAATGATAACTACGGAAGTCGCATCCCAAAGCTCGCTGCGCGTCGGCCATGAAACTTTTATCATTTCCGCTTTTACTGTCAATAAGAATTTTTTTAGATTATTCTTGTATTCAAACCTTACTCGATAAATTTCCTCACTCGCCAATTTCTAAAACTGGCAGGAGCGGCAGGAGTCGAACCCGCAGTCACGGTTTTGGAGACCGTTGGTTTGCCATTAACCGACGCTCCTAGGTGACCAGCATTTTCTTTTTCCTTACTCTCATCAGACACATAATTAAAAAAGACAAAAACATTCCCATTGCTTCTTAAAAGCAAACTAGCCACAACGACTTATTTTGTTTCTCGATGATGAGTATGTTTACGGCAGCTACGACAAAATTTTTTCAATTCAAGCCGGTCTGTATGTTTCTTCTTATTTTTAGTCGAATGATAATTTCTATTTTTGCATTCGTTACAAGCTAATGTAATCAATTCTCTCATGGCATATCCCTGATTATTGGATTATATCCGATATGACTCCAGCACCAACCGTACGGCCTCCTTCGCGAATAGCAAAACGTAATTCCTTTTCCATTGCTATCGGAACAATCAGCTCTACTTCCATTGCTATATTATCGCCAGGCATTACCATCTCCTCGCAAGCACTTGCCCTCTTTCTATTTCTTTCTTATCTATACCGCGCAGCAATAACCCTAGGTTGTCTCCGGCCATCCCTTCATCAAGAAGCTTACGAAACATTTCAACCCCGGTCACTACCGTCTTCTTTACTTCCGGCCTCATTCCGATAAGCTCAACTTCCTCGCCTACTCTAACCTTCCCGCGCTCTACTCTTCCTGTTGCAACTGTTCCGCGGCCGGTAATCGAAAATACATCTTCCACTGCCATCAAAAACGGCTTATCCACATCTCTTTGCGGTGCCGGAATAAATTCATCCGCCGCTTTCATAAGATTAAGTATTGCCTTTGTATATTCTCCGTTCATATTATTGGCATCTACTTCTTCCAATGCTTTTACAGCTGATCCTTTTATGATCGGCGTCTTATCCCCGGGAAATTCATACTTGGTAAGCAAATCCCTTACCTCAAGCTCTACAAGTTCTAATAACTCCGGATCATCTACCATATCCACTTTATTCATAAATACCACTATCGCAGGAACTCCTACCTGGCGCGCCAGCAGTATATGTTCTCTTGTCTGCGGCATCGGCCCGTCAGGCGCGGATACTACTAATATTGCTCCGTCCATCTGTGCCGCTCCGGTTATCATGTTCTTGATATAGTCCGCGTGCCCGGGACAGTCTACATGCGCATAATGCCGATTCTCAGATTCATATTCCGCATGATGTACGTTAATCGTTACTCCTCTTTCTTTTTCTTCAGGAGCATTATCAATTTCATCGTACTTCTTTGCCTGCGCTAATCCGCGCTTTGACAATACATGCGTTATCGCCGCGGTTAATGTAGTCTTGCCGTGATCTACATGCCCAATTGTCCCGATATTTACGTGCGGCTTCTTCCTCTCAAACTTCTCTTTTGCCATTATGCACCTCCTACTTACCAAGGATGTGCTCTGCCGACTGAGCTACAGCAGCGCTTTTTGGGCGCTGGTCTATTTTTTAAAATGTTGACGTGTAAAGTTTAAAATATACCATAAAAAAAATCTTTGTCAAGTATTTTTTTGATTTTTCTTTTAAGGCAGGAACATCGCCTTTTGTTTGGACTGAACTTTGCATTACTTAATTTTCTTTTGCACCATTTCAAGAAGCTCTTCAGTATTAACCGGCTTAACCAGATAATCTGTAATCCCTTCAATAGCAAAAAGCTCCTTCATCCCTTCCTGCGCGGAAAAAACAATTATCGGAATATCCTTTGTTTGCGCATCAAAGCGAATCTGTTTTGCCACAGTGAAACCGTCTATTTTTGGCATTAAAATATCTAAAAGCACTATATTCGGAGAAATTTCTTTTATATTCGCCAGGCCTTTTTCTCCATCCTCCGCATGAAAAACAACATATCCCTTGGATTCTAAAAAAGTTTTTAAAACATTTACTGATGAAACATCATCATCAATTATAAGAATCTTCTTTTGTAAACTTTTTTTCTTATTCATAATATACTACCCGTCTGTTCAAGTGTTTAATTTTATCAAAAATTACCAAAAGGGTCAATTTTTTCACCAAAAAAATAGTTTGTCTCCTGCCTTTATTCCACAATCTTCAAACCACCCGGTATTCATCTCTAACGCGTAAAGAAAGTTACGATTTGGATAATATCTCTTGTCCGTATCTAGTGGAAGCATTTTCTGTATATCAATTACTTTTTTTTGTTTATCTATAAACGCAATATCCAAAGAAATGAACGTATCTTTCATCCAAAAAACATATTGGCCTTCTTCTTCAAAGAAGAAAAGCATCCCTTGATCTTTTTCCAAAAATGCGCGCAGTTGCAATCCTTTGCCGCGTTGTTCCGGCGTCCGGGCAGTTTCGACTAATATCAGTTTTCCTTTAGCAAATAAAAACGTTCTTGAATCAAGCGCAAATCCCGCGAAAACAACAATACATACAATAACCGCAATTATCAAAAAAACCGCTCTTGTGCTTTTACTATAATATTTAAGGAAAGCAGCTTTAATTTTACCGCGCATATTGCTTTTCCAATCAATGCTGTATTGCGCCAGGCAGCTTTTTCATAGCCGCCTCAAATCTTTTCTAATATCTGCTTAATAAGCGCTATAAATTGATCCGCAGGCATATATCCGGCCACTGTTCGAATTAGCGTGCCGTCAGCTTTAAGAAATACAGTAGAAGGCAGCCCCTGAACCTTATATTCCTGGGTCAGCTGCTGGTTCTGGTCGGCGTCAATTTTAACGCAAATAAACTGCCCGCAAACGGTTCCCACATCCTGGTTTGCATAAACATCTTCATCCATTCGCTTGCACCAGCCGCACCATTCGGCATAAAAATCAATTAAAATAGGCTTCCCCTGTGATTTTGCCATTTCCTTAGCTGCCTCCAAATCTCTTAGCCAGGAAACCGCGGAAGATTTTGCTGGCTGGCCGCTAGAAGAACACCCTGCGATAAAAATTAACCACAGAATTGCTATAATTGTTTTCTTCATTATTTTTCCTTTTTTTATTTTTCAGATAAAATTAAGATACACAAAAATCCAAAAAACCATAAAGTAAGCCAATTCAATAAAAAAACAATAGATTCTTTTACCCTTTATGCTTTTTATTATTATTTCTAAAAGAAAAAAACCCGCAGAAAAAGTCAAAGAAATAATTACCGGTTTTAAAAAGGTTTCCATAATAATATTCTAAGTTATACGGATAAAACTGTCAAGTGAGCACTTATGCGGACGGCATTTACCAACAATATTAATTCATTTTTTATTCTCTCGAATTTCCCCTGCCTGATAAGTTCAAGATCAAATATGCTTGCCCCAACAGCAACCGCGCTTGCCCCGTATTTAAAAAATTCCTGCACGTTATCCGGCCTCACCCCGCCTACAGCCATAAGCTCTATATCCGCGAAAGGCCCTTTAATTTCTTTAAAATATTTAGGGCCTAAAAATCCGCTGGGAAAAACTTTTACCATTGTTGCCCCGGCTTTCCAGGCATTAAAAATCTCCTGGGGAGTTAAAGCCCCTGGAAATACCGGGATTCTCTTTTTCAAACAATAAGCAGTAACCTCCGGGATAAGCACCGGCATAACAATAAAACCCGCCCCAGCCTTTAAGGCACTACGCAGGTCTTTCATAGTAAGGACCGTTCCTGCGCCAATCATCAATCGTCCGGAAGAAACTGAAACCGCTTTTTTTATTAAATCCACAGCTTCGGGGGTATTCATGGTTATTTCAATCGTCTCCAAGCCGGAAGCAATTATTGCTTCGGTAAGAGGCTCTATTGAAGAGGCTCCAATCCCTCTAATAATCCCCATGATCGGAAGTTTTTTAAATCTTTGAATATCCATAACCGTCCCAATTACTTAATTATAAACGATAAACACTAAACTCTAAATCATAAATAAACACAAAATCATAAACCACAAATTCAAAACAACCATCTATTTTGTTTTATATTTTTAATTTTGATAATTTGAGTTTATTTAGAGTTTAGGGTTTAGGATTTTTACCAATTTCCCTTAACTTATTTTTTAACAAAGTTAGCTTTTTCGGACTTCGGTGTTTTAATCAATCCCCGCCGCTCCCGGTTCGGTTAAAGATTCGTAGAATTTGCGGTAGTCGTCTTTTCTATCGCTGCTGCGTAATTCAATTGCCGCGCGCGGATGTTCATCAAGCATCCCGGTTATAGCGTAGGGAATAAAATACCCCCATTCAATCTCTTTGCCCAAGGGGATAAACTCTTTAGAGATTAAGTCTAAAATCGGACGGATATCAAATTTAGGATTTTTCAGGAAACCGATTAAAAGTTCTAACGGGCAATTTCCCGCGCCCCGGCCTATGCCATAAACCGTAGCGTCAATAAAATTCGCGTTATGTATAATCGCTTCAATGGTATTGCCAAAAGCCAACTGCTGGTTGTTGTGAGTGTGAATACCGATTTCCTTGCTTTTTAAAATACTCTTGAATTTTTTTACCAGGAATTCTATAGATTCCTGATATAGGGACCCATTGCTGTCTACAACATAAACCACGTTTGCCTTACATTCTTTTTCAAGTTGATTCAGGGCCTCGGTCAGCTCATTATCCAGAGCCTTGGAAATAGCCATAATATTTATTGTAGTCTCATAGCCTTTATCGGTAAAGTGGTTCGCCAGGAAAATAGCTTTATCAATTTCTTTTATATAGCTTGCTACGCGGATCATCTTCACAGGGCTATCGTTAGCCGGTTTAATTTCATTAACATCTACCCGGCCGACATCAACCATCACGGAAACTTTTGTTTTTGATTCTATCCCTTCGATAACCTTCAAAATATCTTCATCTTCGCAAAATTTCCATTTTCCGTATTCTTTTTCGGAAAAAAGCTTTTTGGAATTCTTATAGCCAACTTCCATATAATCGACTCCCGCAGCTGAAAGCGCTTTATATACTTCCCTCACCAAACGCAGTTCAAACTTGTGATTGTTTATCAATCCGCCATCCCTTATAGTACAGTCAAATACTTTTATCTGCGGCCTAAACATTTTTCCCTCCCATGTTAATTAAATTTAGCGAGTTATTTTACCACAGCCTGCAACTGGTAAACAAGAAAAATAAAACAAGGCTGCCTTTTTAAAACAAACAACAGCCTTGTTAAAATTTCATTTATCTCTAACGGTTCTGATTTTTTTGCTCCGCTGCCTTTTGCATGCCATAAGTTTTGAGCAGCTCATTTATATCCATTGTTTTTAAGTCAATGCCTCCGGAATCATTAAACGGCATCAGATATATCGGTTTTCCGGCCAAGGCCTCAGCCATTTTCATTTTTACCATTGTAATCCCGCCGGAACTGTTTAACGCTTCAACGGTTTTTTCAATACCCTTTGCCTCGGCAACAGCTTCTATTTCAATAGCTTTAGCTATCCGGCTTTGCTGTTCATAATACGCGTCCGCCTGGATCCTGGACTTTTCATATTCTCCGTTAGAGGCCGCAACCATCTTATTCACCTCTCCCTGCGCGCTTTCAAGCCTTTGCTTATACTCCTCTACCGTGGCATTTACTTCGGATTTAAAGCGTTCGGCAACCTGGTCAGCTACTTTTTTGTCTTCAATAGCCTTTTGATAAGCCGGGTTAAAACGGTAATCTTTAGGCAAAACATTTTCCACAATAACCCCATATTTACTCATCACCAGATTTAATTCCTTTAAAACCTGGTCCGCTTTTTCCGTTCTTTTATTGGCCACGTAAAAATCTTCCGTTTTAAGTTCTCCGAATAAATCCCGGGTAATATTACGCGCTATCGGACGCACAATTTTTTCCTCTAAGTTCCGGTTGTCATTAGCAACATATTCGAGAATATAGGGAGTTTTTTCCGGAATAATCCTATAAGCAATAATAATATCCAGGCTGATATCATTTCCATCTATAGTTTTAAACAAAACATCATCCGGTTCAAAATGCGCCCCTTCTCCCTGCTTTATAGTCATTTCCATATTTCTCAATTTGGCATCAAAAGTGTGCCAATCATTAAAAAACGGCATGAAGAAATATGTCGTTCCCGGTGCGTAAACTTTTTGCATTACTCCCTTTTTAGCAAAAGGAGCCCATTTAATCGTTCTGACTCCTATCTCGGTTGAACCGGTTGAATGCGGCATACAGCCGCTTACGCTGATCAATATTACGGTCAATAATACGCTAAACACCGCCAAGCGGGGAAAAGCTGATATGTTTTTTTTCATGGTTACATCCCTCCCTTGTTGTTTTGTACCCCGAAAAGCTCTAAAGCTTTATTTAAGTCCAACGGATTAAACCCTGAAGCCCCGCTAGAGGGCAAAATAATCATATTCAGCCCCCGGAACACTTCCGCCATTTTTAAACCCACAAGCTTGTCTGACCCTTTCTGCTGATAGGCATTGTTTATCAGTTCCTTTTTTTTCGCTTCGGCTAACTTAATTAAAAGGTCGCCCTCGGCGTGTTTTGTCCGCACATATAAATCGCGGTCGGCATTTTTTTCAACCACATAAGCATTTCCCTGTTCCAGCTTTACTTTTATATTCGCTTCTCCCTCTTCCATGACTTTTTTTACCTTTGCCTCTTCTGCCGCGGCCTTGGCATTAGACTGATTGGTAAAAACAAGCTGGTCCTTTAATTTTTTTAATTCAATATTCTTCTGAATCTCATCGCTGTATTTAAAATAGCGGATCAGCACATAGTCGACTTTGATCCCTTTAGCCGAGAGCTCTTCATTTAACAGCCGTTTTGCATCTTCTGCTTTGACTACACGCAGGCGGCTGTCAAAAAAAGCTTCCGTAGTCAACTCTCCTAAAGTCTCTTTTAATTTAGGCTCCACTTTAGGAATAATCCCGTTATCTTCATACAATGCCCCTGGCCCAATCGTGGTAATAAGCTTATACGGATCTACAATATGGTAGATAACGCTTACATCCACATCCACATAAAATCCATCCGAAGTCTGAATATGCGCGGCTTTTTTCACGTTCACATTTTTTAGTTTTTTCCCTCTGCTAAAGCTGTCTGCAGATTGATAACTATCCCATCTTCCGACATTAAACTGCATTGATTTAGCCTGTCTTTCCAGGTAATCGTTGAGTTCAAAAACTAAGGTGTCTTTAGGAAATTTATGCATCCGCTGCATTCCAAAAGGAGCTATAACATGAAATCCGGTATTATAAATAGTCTCCTTTATCCCGGGATTTAAGCCGATATTTATCTGTTTTATCGCGAACTCGTTCGGCCCCACGTAAAATATAAAATTCCCAAAGAAAACTCCGATAATAACAACAATTATCAGTAATCTCAAAAATATCTTGAACAATCCGGCTAATTTATCCAAACGCATTTTCTGCATCATCCTGAAAAATTCTTCTTTCTCGTTCATATCCCCACCTCCTCTTTTGTTAACCGCCGCCCACCGCGCGGAAAAAATAGCACCACCTTTGCCCTACCAGATTTTTCCTCTGGCCACGGCTTTAATCAGGTCTCTTTTTGTAATAACCCCCAAAACTTTATCATCCTCTACTACCGTTAGATAATACGCCTTTTTTTCGCTCATAATCGTGGCGATTTCTTCAACTGCCGCGCTCTGAACAATTGTCTGCGGCTTTAACTGCATAACATCATTGACTTTTATTCCGGCAATCTTCTTTAATTCTTTCTCGAACTGTTCCAAACCCAGGGGAATAATATTCGCGAATAAATTCAGAAAAGTCGGCAGATGTATTTTTTTATCCTGAAAAATTAGGTCTTCTTCGGTAACTATACCCAAAAATTTCCCTTCCCGGTCAAGAACCGGCGCTCCGCTGATATTTTCTTTTACTAAAAAAATTGCCAGCTCTTTGATCGGCAAATCCAAAGAAACTGTTTTTACCTGTTTTGTCATAATATCTTTAGCAATCATATAACCTCCTGAATAAATTTAACTTTTAGTGTAAACCAAAGACAACTTGCTTGTCAACTTCATTCTTGTGTGATAACCTTATTCATTAAGACTCATGCTGCAAGACACAAAACACAAGACGCAAGAAATTAGACAATCGAAGGACAAGACAAAACTTGAAAATAGCAGCAATTAGTAACCTATGCCCCTGGCAACTGGTTACTGGTTACTGGTTACTGGTTACTGGTTTCTGGTTACAAGCTATTGAGAACCGACAGCTGATAACTAAAATCTCATGGAAGGCAATTAATGAAGCAACGAATAAATAAGATTATCGCGCAAAGCGGGTTTTGCTCAAGAAGAAAAGCGGACCAACTAATTTTAGAGAAAAGAGTAAAATTAAATTCTAAAACTATCAGCGAATTGGGAATTACCGCCAACCCCGGGCAAGATTTAATTACAATAGATGATAAAACACTGAATTTTAACACCAAAAAATATATTTATATCATGTTGCACAAGCCTGTTGGATATATAACTACCACAAAAGACCCTCATGCAGAAAAAACGGTTTTTGACCTTTTACCAAAAATAATCACCCGGCTTTATCCGGTAGGACGCCTAGACAAGGATACCTCCGGCCTGCTCATTCTTACCGATAACGGAGATTTAAGCTACAAGCTAACGCATCCGAAATTCGAAATAAAAAGAATTTATGAGGTTACTGTAAAGGGGGCAGTTACTGCCGATACAATAAAAACAATCGAACGCGGCGGATTGCAAATCGAAGATTATCTTACTTCGCCATGTAAAATAACGCTTGTCTCTAGAACCCAAGAAAAAACAAAAATTCATCTTAGCATGCACGAAGGCAGAAAACGCCAGATACGAAAAATATTCGCTTTGGAAAAACATCCGGTAATTGAATTAAAACGAATACAATTCGGAAAATTAAAATTAGGCAATTTGAAACCCGGCCAATGGCGGTATATAAAAAAAGAAACAATCGTTTAGAAACAATGCCGATATCTTTTGGCGGGAGAAAGATTATATTTTCCCCTTTATCCCGAATTTCGCTTGCACCTTTTAATGCTGCGTTGCATTAGAGCAACTCGTTATAATGAATAAGGATAGAAACAAAACAGATATTCATGCGCAAAATTCGGAGCAAAATTCGGGATTAAACAAGTTGTATTTTAATGTTAGCAATGTTATAATATTTTTAATAAGAGGTTCACGGATGAGAAAAGATACCCCCTATATTTCCACAATGCCTTTAGACCTGCTGGCTTTTGTTTTTGTAAGCCTTAGCCTTATAACTTGCTCCATGTATCTTTTTATTGCCGCAAACATATTCTGCCAATACTCACCAATCAATATCAAAGTAAAAACTGAAGGGTATGCTATTTTAATCACTAAAAAATCATTGCCACATAGCGGATACGGAATAATGCTGCGTAACGGCTTTCAGCTATGGCAATACCAAAAGCAGAAGAATAACGAAAAATCTGAAACGAGAATTTTTCCTTCCTAGTTTTCGTTCACCTCTCTTAGAAGCACCTCACTTATTTTCCGCGCAATAACTCCATAACCTAAAGCTGTGCAATGGCCGTCCGAAACAAAGTATTCATTTAAATTGTCCGCGTTCAAAATATTGATAAAATCCGGCTGAACATCTATAAAGCCCTGCTTATATTCTTTTGCCGCATCAATAACATATTGAGGAGTAGCTAGCGGATAACTTATCAAAAAAAGCTTAGCCCCATTTGCCCGGCATTGGCCATAAAAAGCATCTATTTTTTTCTTGCAGAAAACACCTCTCTGTTCTTCCCGCAGAAATAATTCTTGACGCAATTGATTAGTTAATATCTGTATCTGTCTAATTAATGCCTGGCGATTAACAGCGGCACTGTTTTCTGCCGGTTCCTTTAAAGCATGGCTCTCTTTTACCCAAAAACCATTTTTCCCCAGCCAATCCAGCTCTTTACATAACGTGATATCCCTGATTGAAATCGCTGCCCTTTGCTCTAAATCTGAACCCGCAAACTGTTCCGCGGATAAAAAACCTTTACGCGCTTCTTCGCAAGCCGGATCAAGCTTCAAAGCCATGCCAAAATAATCCCTGGCTCTAGAAAAATCCCGCAAATGGCGGAACAATCTGCCTAAACGTAGATAAACTTTTGTTTGATTAGAAAATTTATTAAGCAGATAAAAATAAAAATCCCGTGTTTTTCCGCATCTGCCATTCTAATAAACACATCATCTATCAGATTAAAAACCTGTTCATCTCCTGCGGACAATTCAAGCGCATAAGATAAAACAGTAAGCGTTTCAACATAGCAGTTGTATTTTTTTAAACTATTTGCCAAATCTATAAGCTCATCAAGAATTTCTTTTTTTTCCGCTCCCAGCGTTAAAGCCTTTCGCAGTAAATCATATTCTTTTTTTTATACTGCTAAGTCATTACCGCAAACATTTAACGCGCGTAATTAGCCAGCATAATCGCATGAAAATAATTGTTAAATAAAAACCCGGTATTTCCGAAAACTTTCTCCGCCTTATTATGCTGACTGCTCCAGCCGCCTTCATCAGGCTTTGCTTCTTTTAAAAAATTTACCCTTTGAATGTTAAATACTGCTATTTTTATAAATTTATATGCCCTAGACCAGCAGAAGAAATCATCCAGGCTCATACGTTGATTTAATAACTTCCCCTCTAAATTCCAGGAATCATTTACTCCAACCATCAATAAAACAATATCCGGCTCAAATTCATCCAATAACCTTTGCAGTTTATCGCAAAGCATTGGCGTATTTATTCCCGGCTCCCCTGAATTTATAACCGTGAATCTTCCCGGGCCGGACTTTTCATCAAGAAGTTTCTGTAATTGCGCCGGATAGCTGTATTTCTTTTGGGCGCCAATGCCGTAGGTAAAAGAATCTCCCAGGCAAAGAACCCGGCAGGATTGATTATCCGGCTTTTTGACAGCAAAAGAAGCATTCAAGCGGGCAAGAAAAGCTCCGCTCTGAAGCAGTATTTCCAAAAATACAACTGCTCCCGTCATTCCAAGAAGCAGCAGCATAAATTTCTTTTTAAAACTTAATCCTTTGAATCTTTTTTCCTGCATCAAAAATTTTCTCAATTGCTCTTTTGCGTTTTTTCTTACTATCCAGATATTCCTGGAGTTGTTCCGGCGTCTTGATCAGTACTTCATGATATTCGCCGAAGCGTTCACAATCAGGCGGCCGGTGCAATCGGCATTTTAAAGGGCGCTTTTCATATATTTTACACATATTCCGCCTGCCTAAATAAATACACCTGCCTTTAACCCGCAAATACCAATGGTGGCTTTTTATAAAAACATCCACTGTGTTAAAACGCACCTGCCATTTTAAATCTTCAATCTCTGCTTTTGTGCTTGGCTTGCCGATAGCCATTGCCAAGTCCCGGCAGCACGCTGCCGGGCATCTATGGCAATCATCATGAGTTGTTTTCTTTGCTTTCTGTTTTTTCATCGCTAAATAGCTTCTTCAATGTTAGTTTTAATTTAAACATTAAACCTTATATCTAAAATATCCCCGTCCTGGACAATATAATCTCTATCCACTAGCTTCACCACGCCTTTTTCCTTTGCCTCCTGCATATTATGCACATCTTTAAAATCTTCAAAATTAACAATTTCCGCCTTAATAAACCCCCGCGCAAGGTCGGAATGAATTTTTCCGGCGCAGGAAACTACGTCCAGGCCTTTTTTAAACGGCCATGCTTTTACTTCTTTTTTTCCCGCTGTGTAAAAAAATACCGTGGCGGATTTTTTTAAAATTTTCTCGATGAGCTCATTAACTTCAAACGCTGTTTCCACTATCAGCGTAGGCTTAAAACTTAATAGCGCCAGCTCCTTGACAATAAGCAATTCCTGCGGATTAAATTCGACATCGCATAAAGGCATTTCTTTTTCCAGAGATTTTAAACACCGCTCTAACAGCTGCTTTTGCGCCTCATCGCTTATCCGTCCAAGCCGGCCTTCTATCTTTTCCATATCCACAATCAATAAATCCAGCAGTTTTTCCTTTAAAACCGCGATACATTCGCTATCCGCGAAATTTTCCCCGACAAATTCAACAAAAAAAGGAGAAATCTTTTGCGGGTCAAACTTTTCAACCAACTTTAAAAGTTTTTCATCTTTATATTTTAGTTTACCTTCGCTAACGCCCAATCCCAGTTCACTTATTTTCATCCAGATTCCCTTTCTTTTGCCTTTGGCAACAATTTTTTATTTTAGCTTCTGTTTCCATAAAAAAACCTTATCTTTCGGCTTGACGCTAAAGGGAAGTTTCACGCCGGCCAATTCACCCTTAGCCGCACTCTTTACAAACTTATGATTTTGCTGAATTTCTTTTATCACGGTAAACGCCGCCGGAGTTTTTTTTCCGCTGACAAGAATTTCCTGCCCTTGGCTTAAATCGCCATTCTGCAATTTAATTTCCGCGACATTTATTTTTTTACAAAATTTTACCACTTCGCCCAAATAAATTTTTTCATGCGTGTTTTCCAGGCCTTTGCTTAACACGTCACGGGGAGCGCCGAAATAGAATCCGCTGGAAAATCCGCGGTTAAATACCTTTGCCAGCTCTTTTTTG
This sequence comes from Candidatus Omnitrophota bacterium, assembly GCA_016213925.1. GTDB lineage: Bacteria > Omnitrophota > Gorgyraeia > B26-G9 > B26-G9 > JACQZH01. The sequence goes on from JACQZH010000026.1 coordinate 26,447, forward strand.
CACTCATCCTTCAAATCATCGTTTAAATTTCCCGTAAAATACGCGTCAATCGCCCGGCGGTAATTACGAGTAACAACGCTAATGTATTCAGGAGAACGCCTGCGGCCTTCAATCTTAAACGCGTCAACACCCGCCTCAATTAACTGCTCGATAAAGTCAATCGCGCACAAATCCTTAGCGCTTAAAACATAATCCTCTCCGATGATATAATCCGCCTCCTGCTCCTGGTCTTTTATCTGGAATTCCCTGCGGCAATATTGCAAACACTCTCCTTGATTTGCCGATTTATCAGAAGTATACTTTGATAGGAAACATCTTCCGGAAATACTGATACACATCGCCCCGTGAATAAATGCTTCAATCTGGCAGCCGGCCTTATTTTTTGATTTGGCCTTAATTATCTGTTTTAAATCCGCTAAAGTACATTCGCGCGCCAAAACCACACGCTTTACTCCCAATTGAGAGAAAAAACTTAACGCCTTGCTGTTAGAAACACTGGCCTGCGTAGATAAATGTATGCGCAGCCCCAATTTTTTTGCAATCGCTAACACAGCCGCGTCCCACAGTATCACAGCATCCACCTTAGCATTTTTGGCTTCTTTTAATATCTTTTCAACTTTTTTCAATTCCTCTTCCATGATAATAACGTTAAGCGCAAGGTAACCTTTTTTTTCTCGCTCACGCAGAAAAGCCATAATTTTTTTAATTTCTAAAACATCGAAATTCTGCCCAAGATTACGCATATTGAATCCGGTTATACCGAAGTAAACCGCATCAGCGCCGTTATCTACCGCCGTAACCAAAGAAGCCCATTCCCCGGCAGGAGAAACTAGTTCCGGTTTTTTAACTTCATTATTCATGAAAATATTTTTACTTTCTAAAAATCGTTTATTCCGGCACAACGTAAATTGTTTTTCTTATGTTTTCCAGTTTTCCAAAACAAATCAAAGAATCTTTCAGTGAAATTTTTGTATGCGCGGAAGGATTAGGGATAATTTCACCCCCTCGTTCAATCGCCAGTACTGTAATATCCTGAGCGCGCAGTTTTGAATCCATCAGCAATGTATCCAGGATTGGGCTGCTATTGCAAACCTCGACTTTGGAGATCCCATAGCCGCCGGTAGCAACAACCAGCTCTTCGAATGAAACCGGCTTAATAATTTCATTTTTTACCAAGCGGGCTCTTAAAAAATTAGTTAATTTAACATCAAGCTTTGTGCTAATCATAATTCTATAGGTTATCAGGATTGTCAATATGATAACCGCAAGGTTTATCCAGGGAGCGGCGCTTGCCGGATATGCCCAATGAATTAAAGGCACTGTATTTTTTACCAGCATTTCCACGCGCAGGGAATTCGCCAACGTAGCAATAAGCAATACAAGTACTATATTACCTAAAATAATCAATGCTGAAGCGATTTTTCGCCTCTGCGGATGGCCGGTAATCAATTCCGCTTCCTTGGTAGTAAATCCCGTCCCGCTAAAACAGGAAAGCGCCTGAAAAGAAGCCAAAGACCAATCCAGCCCTGTAAGCTGAAAAGCTATAGCTCCGATTCTAACGATAATAAATGAAATCATCAGCGCAAGGATAAACAGCAATACGTTCATAACCTGTTCCTTTCAATTTTGGTATTGTTCAAAAATCTTTCTTGAATTTTAAAAAAACTTTTTCTTTTTTCTGTTCCTGTCTATTATTCGAAGGCTGTTTCGATCTTTCATCTTTTAATTCCTTCTCCGCGCCGATAGAAATAGTATCCGTGATTTTTAATTCTTCTGTCAGTTTCTGCGCCGGAGTATCCGCTGTCTTCTCTTCCTGGGGAAGAGTAACTTCATAACTTACCTTGGCTTTATCCACTATAGATGTGCTCACTCCAACCTCACCGCTCTGGCTATTGTAAATAACAGAAATATCGTTTACTCCAAAACGCTGCGCGATTTTACTGCCGCGGCCTGAAAAAATAAAATAGTCAACGAAATCCTTTATCAAATCTCCGGATATTTTCCCTTCCTGCAAAGAAATATCTTTTGCCCCCCAGCTGCGCCCTGTTGCCAGCATAAGTAATAATACCTCTTCCGGCATTGGCGGATTAGAACTCAACTGCAAGCTTGGCTGGCCGATCGTGCCCTGCAATATCCCGGAAATATTCGTCTTTTCAACCTTAGCCGAACCGCGGATATTGAATTTTGGATTTTTAGGATTATTTTCGTATATGATACTACTTAGGTTTAGATCTATAACTGCCGTCTTACGGCCAAAAACCCTGCCTGATTTTAATTCTATCTGTCCATCAAGCCTAAGGTTATTTTTAAAATTATCCAAAGATAATAACGCTGTGCCCGGGCAATCATCTATAGAAAAACTCGTATTACTAAGCTTCTCTATATTAAAATTCCCTTCGACTACTATTGAAAACAGTGAACCTCTGATCTTAACGGTAATGTCCGTAACTATTCCAGTTACTGTGCGCAAAATAGATCGCTGTGTAAATAAATCAAGCATCTCACGCGCGCTGACACGTTTTGAGTAAACCGTCAAATCAAAATTTTTATTAACATAGTTACCGTAAAAAAGCACGGTATCCGAATATGCCAGCTGCAGCCTGCCGTTGTAAATATGCACTGATAACGCGCTTAATTTTGCTGACGTAAATGCAACATCAAGCCTTTGAATCTTTATCTGGGATTCCGGCGGCAGCGCGCGGGCATTCCTGATTGTAATATCGTGCAAAGAAAGCTTATTTGCCAAAACCCCTTCTGCTTTTTCGAAAACGATGTCTTCAGAGCCGACATACCATGCAAATAAAAATCTAATTAAGGAAGCCGAGCCAGAAGTTGTAAAAACAAAAAAATAAACCAGGCTGCTAAACAAAAATATAACAATAAACGCAGAAGTCAGTAAAAAATAAAAATTTTTCCCATTCATAATTTAATAATTCTTAACTAGTAACGCGCTCATCCATGTTATACTATAGCAGTATTATACATCAGCAGGTGGGTAAAAAAAGCAGTTTTTATTACAATTCGACTCAAAAACTACTATTGAACTCCGTTATTTTCACCGTTTTTTGCGTCATTAGCTTTTTTCTGGCCGCGCTCATCCGCATCGTCACTATTCGAAATCCCGTCAGTAACTCCATCACGGCGATTAATAATCTCTTGAATCTGCCGGCTGGCAGTTTTGGCTTCTAGCTGCGTTTCATCCGACGATTGTGTTTTTTTCAAGTCGTCCTGATAATAAGGCAATATCAAATATCCTTCTTTTTTCTCATACTCTACCTTATCCGGTTGTACCTGCTCTGACGTAATGTTAAGTTTTTTCACTTCCTGCTTTGAAACATTTTCTTTTTTAACCAAAGCCTGTTCTTTATCCTGCGTTTGCTTTTTATCAAGCTCTTGATAAAAATCCGGTTTTTCTTTTTCCTTTTCCGTTTCTTGCTTCTGTACGCTATCCTTCTCCTTCAAACTATCTTTATACTCAGCTGATTTTTTTGTCTCTACAAGAACTTTGTTAACTTCTGTTTCTGATGCTTGAGTATTTTTCTTTTCTTCTTTATTTAAAATTTCATTGCCCTCTTTTTTTTCCATAGCCTTAAGCAACCCGGCCTGCTGCTTTTCATTTTCTTTTTCAGTAAATTCTTTCTTTATAGTTTGCGTAATTTCCTGACTCTCTTCTTTAGATTTTATATCCTTTTGCCCCTGTAAGAAATAATTCCCTTTCTCATCACCCGCATTAAGATTTCCTCCTTTTTCTTCTTTTAACGAAAATTTCTGCTCATTATCTTGTTTAATCTGCTCGTTCTTCTCTTTTAAAGAATTCTCCTCCGCTTTATTTTGCTGCTGTTCTTTTTTATTTTGAAAAACTTCTTGAAGCTGCGCATCCTGCTTTTGAACTGCTTTTAAATAATTTGCATCTTGTTTATTTATTTCACTTTGCTTAAGTTGCAGAGTTTTATTTTTTTCATCAATCTTAAGTTTCTGCTGGCCGGTCTGCGCGACTGTCTTCTGCTGTTCCAGCTGCTGATTGGAATAAACTTCGCTTTGCTTAGTGTCTGCCGGCTTATTCTGCTCCTGAAGTTTCTGCTGGCCGGTTTGCGCGACTGTCTTTTGCTGTTCCAGCTGCTGATTGGAATAAACTTCGTTTTGTTTGCTATCCGCCGGCTTATTCTGCTCCTGAAGTTTCTGCTGGCCGGTTTGCGCGACTGTCTTTTGCTGTTCCAGCTGCTGATTGGAATAAA
>JACQZH010000027.1 GCA_016213925.1 Candidatus Omnitrophota bacterium
CACCCATGGATGTTGTCGCAAGCCATTTATGAAATCCTGATTAACACAGAGCGCTGAATAAAATTGCTCTACCCCGCTGCGAAATTCGCGGATACGGATGCTTTCTTCTTTTGATGGGGAACAAAAATAGACATAATCCTGATGCGGACATAAATTGCCTTCCAAGACTAATTCTGGAACAAATATTTCCGAATCAATCGGGCCGCAGAAATCCTGATAGCGCGCCCATTCAAAAGGCGACACATCATAAGGCGGCGTGGCCGTTAGGGCTACTGTTTTTACATTCTCAATACTCTCTTTAACAGCGGTAAGGGTCTGCCACCATTCGTTTCGTAAATGATGCGCTTCATCCACAAGAATAACTTTTATCCCTGCCTTGCGTAAAAGGGCAAACACATCAACTTTCGATACTTTATTGCCTTTAACGCCCTTACAATGATTCCTGCCTTCCTCATTTTCATCAATCTCTTCTTCAGATTCAGCCTCTGCTTCATCAATAAATCCAGAATATGCGCAATGCAGCGCTTGATAGGTGCTGACAGTCAAAAATCGAGGGCGTTTAATATCGGTGGTAATCCAATCTGGCATTGGAGAATTTACCGGTAAAAATAGATTAATGAAGCGGTCAATCCATTGATTTCTAATGGTTAAGGTTGGAGCTAATACCAAGGTAGGCTGATTTAATCGCACGATAACTTCGAGACCTAGAACAGTTTTACCTGAACCCGGCGCTGCCACAACATGAAGCTTATTATCATCAAAGTGCTCTTCGAGTTCGGAGAGTATCCTCTTTTGATAAGGCCGCCATTCCTTAAGAAACTTCACTTCTTCAGGAAATTTTTTAATGTCCATTAGTATACATTTTACCATAAAGCCTTAATTTATAACTATATTTCATGTCGGGATATACGGGACATCAAAACATCAATTTATAAAAAATCTCGTTGGCTACCCACGCGCAAGCTGGACTCCCTCCTTAAAAGCAGCAAGGTCAGCCAAGAAATGTCTACGTCGTTTCCCCTGGCTAGATTTCGCCATTTGTGACCTCACTGTTAATCTTGGCGAACAGGCGGCGACTGTGCCCTGGTTTACCCTACGAAGCTTCAGCGAAATAGGGCTCCGGGCGGTCCCCGACCGCTGACAGCCGGTCTTATTATTTGGTTTTAAAGGGAAAAAGCGATTTGGAGTTCAAAATCGCTTTCGGTTACTGTCAATTACTTTTAATCTTTAAGCTACGTATTCCGTTCTTTATTTAGCCGCAACCTTCTTAACTTTCCCGTTTTCCCACACAGCAAGCAAGCGGCCGTCTTTTTTATGCTGCGCGACAACTTTTTTAACTGCTTTTTTCATCGCAAGCTCAGCCTTATCTAATATAGTAATTCTTTTTTGCATAACTCAAACTCCAACTTTTTTAATAATTGATTCAAATAATTCTTCATCAATAATATCCATATGCGCGTTCTGTTTTTTTGCAATAATTTTTGGTTTTACCTCGGCATTATTAAATAAAATCCACTTATCCGCTAATACCCGATATTGTTTAAAAAACTTCTCCATGCTTCGTTCAAATCTGCGTTTTATATCAGCAATAGGTACATTGTGGCCTCCTTGCGCTACGCGATCTTTTACGCGTGCAATCGCAAGTTGAGAACTAGGTATCCATAAAAAGAAAATATGAATTTTGTACCCTTTTGCTTTCAGCATATTAAAATACTTCAAATACGTAACTCCGGACATGGTAGTTTCAAAACCAAAATCAACACCATTTTCTAGATATTCTTTAATTTGTTCTAAAACCAGTTTACCTGATTTGATAGCAACCTGTTGAGGAGAAAACGGTGAGAGGCCTAAAGCAATTAAATCTGCATTAATAAACCTATCACATTGAGCATATTCCGGCAAAAATGTTCTAGCAAAAGTCGTCTTGCCCGAACCGTTTGGGCCTGCGATAATATAGACATTTTTACATGACATGAACTCATTATATCTTAAATAACAACCCCCCGCAAGCTGTTATCAAAAGAGACGCTCTTGTCGGTATATAATGAAACTAGCCCCGACATTAGCCTAATCATCGGCTCCCTCATATTAGACGAGTTTTTGAGTTCATCGATCTTTTATTCAGCGAAATCCCGCTGTATTTAGGCGGGACGCAACTGGTTAGTCTAAACAATATAAATAGCCTTTAGGAATAATCTAAAACTATACTAATTGAACTCTCAATCTCTTTCCTAAGGCATTTGCGGCTTTTTCTAGTGTTAAAAGAGTCACAGATTTATTATTAGGATCTAGAAGCCTATTTAATTGCGTTCGACTTTTTATATGCATACGCCTTGTCATCTCTATCTTAGTTATATTTCTCTTTTGCATAGCCATCATAATTTGATGAGCAATAACCCTTTTAACTGCAGTTGCCTGCGCCTCTTCAAGGATCCCTTCTTCTTTTAGAAAATCCTCAAAAGAACTTCCTATATGCTTATTTTTTGTCATTAATTTCCCCCTCTCACTTTCTCCATGCGTTTTCTAGCCAAATCCAAATCGTTCTTAGGAAAATTTTGTTCTTACCTCCCAAAGATGGGCCTCAATTTTTTCTACCAAAGGGAGTTTAGCGCCAGGGGAGATGCAAAATAAAACGAGAGCCCCATACAAAAACATTGCTACGCGCGAAAGCTGGACTCGCTTCGAGTCCTCTGCATGGGGGAATAAATAGAAAAGGAGTCCTTTAAGGACTCCTTTTTATTTATTGGCTCCCCCTGTTAGACGAGCTTCGCAACTTTTTAGAGGAATTTAAGAGCTATTGCATTAGTGAAGAAAGCGAAAAATTAGCCGGACTATTAATTCCCATGATGCTCTCCTGATTCCTCTTCATGCTCATGGTGACCGGCAGACTTAGAAGCAACACTATAGAGCTTTTCTACATAGTGCATAAAATCAACATATGCTTCTACATACTCACGTCCGGCCTCAACGCTTTCGTCCTTATGCTTTATAGTAGCCATGACACGATTAAATCTTTCCTCGGTGCCTTCGGTAATCTTTTTATTTAAGTCACCTATAGAGCCTTCCACTATCGCTTCGTCAGCAGCTTTGACAATCGGCTCGACTTCACCAGCAGGCTTAAGCCCTTCAAAGGATGCCCCTTCGCCTGCCCGATGTATCTGCACCAAGTCTGAAAAAAACTTCATTTCGGCAGCTTCTTTCTCATTTGGATTTTGTTTTATTTCGGCTAAAGTTTTATCGAAGGCCTCTTTAATTTCCTTTTCGTTATCCTTTTTCACCCATTTAAGCACCGGGGTCACATCTTTATTCTCCAAAGCAATCTTTGCATCTTTTACTACTGGCCCATCCAAAGTATCGCAATGAGCGTATGCGTTATTTGAAGCAATAAGAAAAGCGCTTATAAAAAATATCCCGAGTATAAGATTTTTCATTTTGCCACCTCCGTCTGTTAAAAATCTATTCGCCGTATATAGCAGCGATTATTAAGCCCTTAATCGGCATTTCAATTAAGCCTAAAATAGCCCAATAGACTACCACGCCGGTCGCCACCGTCATAAAATAGTAGGTGGAAAACATTCCGGGTAATAAGCCAACTGCCCATACACCTAAACCAAAAACTAAACCTTTGACCAGATTATTTTTCCCGGGAATACCCTTTCGGATTAAAGCATAAACAACAGTGAGAACGATATGGAACAAAAATACCCCTATTTGAAATGCTAAACCCGGCCGGCCGTCCATCGGCTTCCAAACATTTGTCGGTTCAAGTTTATATACCCAATTAAACAACCATCCGCAAGTCAGGCCTGCAAAGATTACGCCAAACACTGAAACTGCCGTTGCCGCAATAAGTATTTTCCCTATCTTCATAGCGCGCATCCTGAAAATTATCCCAAAATTTACCTGTCTGCCGCCAGGCAGGCAATAGAAATCATTTTACGACGACAAATATACTGCACTAAAATATGCAGGCAAAATCCGGGATTATTTAACTCCAAAACCAAACCTGACCAGTGCCCTGCTTTGCCGTTACATTTCCGACAAATTGCCGATAAATCATTTGATATTTATGCACATATTCTTCCTGTTATCAATCTGTTATGACTAATCATCAACCTAATCATCAACCTAATCATCAACCTAATCATCAACCTAATCATCAACTATTTCGTTCTTACTCCAGAATGTAATAAAGCGAACGACCAGCGCCTTGAGGTTTTATGACCTTAAGTTCAACAAGCTTGGCCAATTCTTTATGTATCCAGAGCTTCAAGATAATTAAGCACTTCTTTTTTATCCCTCTCTGTAGCGACAACATCCTTGCCATCGGCAAGAGCCTCCACCTGCTCAAGAGTAAGCTTATTGCCTTCTATTGCAGTAGAGGAATGGGTATTACGGAGTTTCGCCTGCCTGCGAAGTGAAGCCTCCCATTTCGGCACAAGATACGCCTGCTCGATAACCTCACGGGCAGAGGCAATAAGAGTAAGGTTATTGAGTATCTTTTCAGTTATGCTATATTTCGGATTAAATGGCATCAATTACCTCTTTATCGTTGTATTTATAATACTCTGGTATTGTTTTAATCTCAAGATAATTTTGATATTCCGCGAGGACTCGGCTACTACATCCCGCCTGTCCTGGCGGGACTACGCAGCCCCACCTTCAGCCTCCTGACGCTCGCAGTCCTGCTCGCTTTACCAGTGGCGAAGGCTTCGCTTCGAGTCCTCTGCATGGGGGAATAAATAAAAAAGGAGTCCTTTTAGAACTCCTTTTTTATTTATTGGCTCCGGATACTGGTCACGAAGTGAAATCTATCTCTAATTGTTTGCTATAAATCCTTCAACAAATAGCTT
>JACQZH010000019.1 GCA_016213925.1 Candidatus Omnitrophota bacterium
CGGCAATCTCTATCGCAACATTTACTTGCGCTTCTTCCGTAGAAGCGCCTAAATGCGGAGTAACAATAACGCAGTCAAGCGCGATCAACGGATTATCTTTTGGCGGCTCATGCTCAAAAACATCCAAAGCAACCCCGGAAACAATACCCGCCTGAATCGCTTCATAAAGCGCCTTCTCATCCACGATCCCTCCGCGCGCGCAATTTAGTATTTTTACTCCTTTTTTCATCATCTGAAACTCTTCTTTTCCAAGCAAATGCTTAGTCTCTTCAGTTAAAGGAGTATGAATAGTAATAAAATCCGCTCTGGCAAAAAGATCTTTTAATTCAACAAGTTCTATTTCGAACTGTTCCGCTTTTTTGGTAGATAAAAACGGATCAAACGAAATAATGCGCATCCCAAAAGATTGCGCGCGCTTTGCCACCTGCACGCCGATCCTGCCTAGCCCGACAATCCCAAGGCATTTACCGGATAGCTCCCTTGCCATAAAACTTTTTTTGTCCCATTTGCCGGATTTCATGGAGCTACATGCTTGCGGTATATTACGATTTAATGCCAACAGCATACTTACGGTATGCTCTGCTGTAGAAATAGTATTGCCGCCTGGCGTATTCATTACGACAATTCCTTTTCTTGTTGCAGCTTCCACATCAACATTATCTACTCCGACACCGGCACGGCCGATAACTTTCAGTTTCCGGGACGCATTAATAATTTCTTCAGTAGCAGTTGTCCCGCTTCTAATAATCAACGCATAATAATCCGGAATAACTTTTTTCAATTCTTCAACTGAAAGTTTTGTCTTTACATCAACCGAAAAATTTCTTTCTTTTAAAATCTTCAAGCCTTCTTCGGAAAGAGGATCGCTAACTAGAATTTTCATTTTTCCCTCCAAAATTTATTATTTTAAAAATTCCTTTTCTGCAGCTCCAACGCCTTTGCCTGTTTCAAACTTATAACCCATTTTTGCTAAAACCAGCTCAAGGGCGCTTAATCCGGTAATTATATCAAACTCATTCATATACCCAAGCTGCGCAAAACGGAAAATCTTTCCTTTTAACTCATCCTGGCCTCCGGCAATACTTACTCCATAAACATCCCGCATTGTTTTTACTAAAGCCTCTCCGTCTACTCCATCCGGAACATATACCGAAGTAACCACATCAGCCGGTTTTTTGGCATACAACTTCAAGCCTAAAGCTTTCATTGCTTCTCTTACTGCCCTTGCCAAGCAGTTATGCCTTTGAAAAATCTTTTCCAATGTCTCTTCCTTTATCATCTTTAATGCTGCGTTCAAACCAATACACAAAGTTACTGCAGACGTAAATGCTGTATCTGTTTTCTCCAGCGCTTTTTTTGCCAGCCTCAAATCAAAATAATAACGCGGGCACTTTGCCGCTTCCACCAGCTTCCAGGCTTTCGGGCTAATTGAACAAAAAGCTAATCCCGGGGGAATCATCAACCCTTTCTGTGAACCAGCGACAATAACATCAATCCCCCAACTATCCATTTGCAGGTCAATTCCTCCCAAGGAACTAATCGCGTCTGTTACCAAAACCACATTTTTATCTTTGGTAATCCCGGCAATCGCTTTTATATCGGTCAGCGCTCCGGTCGAAGTCTCGCAATGAGTCGTAAAAACAACCTTCACATTTTTATTTTCCTTTAATGCTTTCTCTATCTGAACCGGATCAACCGCATCGCCCCATTCCACATCAATTACAACCGTCTTTATCCCGTATGCCTGACAAAGTTCAGTCCAGCGTTCTCCAAACTTACCAGCCTGCACACAAATAGCCGTATCCCCAGGAGAAAGCAGGTTTACAACTGCTGCTTCCATAGCGCCAGTGCCTGAAGAAGCAAAAGTAAATACATCGTTTTTAGTTTGGAAAACATATTTTAAATTCTCATTCATTTCTTTAAAAATTTTCTGGAATTCAGGAGTACGGTGATGGATAGTCGGCTTAGCCATTGACAATAAAACTTCAGAAGGAACCGGAGTTGGCCCCGGAGTCAATAAATTCTTTTTTATCATCTTCAATCTCTCCTTTTTATTTTAACTTTATTTTTTTTCTTTATTTTTTTCTTTTTCTTTATGCGCGATAACGCTATCAACAAGCCCGTATTGCATTGCCTCCTGGGCACTCATAAAATAATCCCTATCGGTGTCTTTTTCTATCTTTTCGATAGGCGCGCCGGTATGAAAACTTAAAATCTGATTCAATTTTTCACGCATTTTCAATATCTCCTTCGCTTGGATACATCTGCAAAAATAACAGCTGCGCGATAACTAAATTTGCCACAGTATCATCTATTGCCATTCCAATAAAAATTATCCTGTCTTTCAACAGCCGGGAATATATATCAAAAGCACGTTCTCCCCTATTGGTCTGCTCAACAACCATAGGAACCAATATTTGATTTTTCTCCTTCATCTTGCCTCCCATAAAAGAATTGAATTACTTTAAATCAACCTCTTCGATTTCCGCTTGTTCCGTTAAAAAATCAATTGCCTTTTCTTCCCATATCTCCCAATGAATATTTTCCAATAAATCTTTTTCCTGTAAAAATTTTATTACTTCGTCCTTTTTTTGATTATAAGATTGTGCGATAAGTTCAATGCGCTTATCCAGCTCATGCGATTCTACCGCAATATTTTCTTTTTTAGAAATCTCATCTAAAATAAAAAACACTCTTACTTGTTTTAACGCTTCTTCTTTAAACGTTTTATCTATATTTTTTTCCTCATCTTTTATGCGTTCTTCCGGCATCCGCTGCTGCGTAAGCTTCTGGCGGAAAGAATCCCGTAAAGCTTTTTCGCGCCTTTCCACCAAAGTCGGCGGCACATCGATCGGCATAGTCTTTACCAAATAATTGACAATCTGCGACTTAATATCCAATTTAATCTGCGCATCTTTCTCCTTAGTCAGATCATCTTTAATAACCTTTTTCAACTCATCCAAAGAGTCTCTGCCTAGGGTTTTGGCAAATTCTTCATTAAGTTCCTGAAGTTTTTTTTCCTTTATTTCCTTTACAAAAATACTGAATTTGGCTTCTTTTTGCGCTAATTCAGTTGGTTGAAATTTTTTCGGCAGGGTCAGGGAAAATTCTTTTTTTTCCTGTGGCTTTAACCCGCAAATCTCTTTTTCAAGGCCGGGAATAAACATTTCCTTGTTTACAAAAAGCCATATATGCTCTTTTTTTTCAATCTCTTTTCCGTCTACACAATAGCTATAATCGCAAATTATATAATCACTAATTTTAACCGCCCTGTTTTCCGCCGGATTAAACTGCGCGTAGCGCTCCTGCAAAAAACCAAGCACTTTCTCTATTTCTTCATCTTTAATCATCAGCTTCTGCTTTTTAAGCTTGATCTTCTTATATTCTTTCAATGGAAAATTAGGCTTTATGTCTATTTTTGCATGAAAACTTAGGCTCTCATCCTTCTTAAAATTAACTTCAGATATTTCCGGCATTGCAGCAGGCTGAAGTTTCTCTTTCTCCACAGCTTTTTGATATGCATCGTTCAAAAGGTTAGCTAAAACCTTATCCTGTGCTTTATTCGCAAAATGCTTTTCAAGTAAATCACGCGGAGCTTTTCCTTTTCTAAAGCCCGGGACTTCAGCAGTTTTTTTGATCTCATTATAAAAACGGTCAAATTCTTCTGTTATTGTTTGTTTAGGCACTTCAATTTCTAAAACTTTTTGGCATTTTGCCGTATCTTTTACTCTTATTTTCACTGATTATTTTCTCCTTAAATAAATTAGCAACTAGGTTTGGTTCTACACAAAACTTAAAACTATCCTTTTAGTTTACCAT
>JACQZH010000002.1 GCA_016213925.1 Candidatus Omnitrophota bacterium
TAACCAGTAACCAGTCCCCTCGAAAAATTACCTTTGGGTAAATTTTCGAGTTGGAGTCCCCGTAGGGGAAACCAGTAACCAGAGAGTAGTTCAATATTCAATATTCAATGTGAAGCTTTTATGATAAAATAAAGCTACTATGCGTACAGGCATTTCTTATATGGGGCATCATGACCCTGACCATGTAAAAAAAGATTTGGCTGATATTAAAAGCCTCGGTTGTGAGGATATATTCCTTGCCGCGCAGGAAAACGACTTTATCTATTTTAAGGGCAAGGTTGAATTTTTTGCAAAGCTGGCTAAGGATTACGGATTGAATCCTGTAGCTATATTCTGGGGCGCTCTTAATCTTTTCGGCGGCGGACGGTCAAGCCAGTTTCTTTTGGAATATCCCCAAGCCTACCAGATAAAGAAAACCGGACAGATGGCTTCTGCCGGCTGCTATAACAACCCCTCCTCCAGAGGTTATATAAAACAAATGATTGATTGCATTGCCGCTTTAGGATTTGCGGGCTATTTTATAGATGAGCCGACCTTGACGGAATGTTATTGCCCCTCTTGTGCCGGGATGTTTGAAAAAATGTTTTCCGGTTCATTATGGAAAGCAGACGCAGTGCTGATTAATCAGTTCCGGAAAAGATGCGTTATTGATTATGTTCAGGAAATATCAGGATATATTAAAAAAAATTACCCGCGGGTGCAAACGCTATGCTGCTTAATGCCGTCTGATGAATGTTTATGGGAAGATATTTCCGCAATGGATTGCCTGGATGAGCTGGGTACGGATATATACTGGGTAAATGAGGATATTGATGTTGAGTTAATGTCTGCGATGATTAATAAATTATCCTCTCTTTGCAAAAGCGCGGGCAAGAGGCATCATCAATGGCTTCAAGCCTGGGGCGTTAAAAAAGGCAGGGAAAACAGGATTAAAGAGCAGGGAGAAGTTTTTTTGAAGAATAATCCGGATGCTCTGTATGTATGGGCGTATAAAGGGCAGATTGGAACTTCAGAAACCTGCGAAGACCCGAAGGCAGCCTGGAATGCCGCTTGTGAAATACTTAAAAAAGCGAAACAGCTATAAGCTTTAAGATTCAAGAAAAATAATCAGATAGTTTATATGTATACAGATAAAGTGTTATTTTTTTTAATTGGCATGAAAAAACTATTTTCACTCATTCTCGACTGACATCCTTGTCAGTCTGCGAGGGATTTCCTGATTTTTACACATCCTGTAAAATCAGGAAATAAATCCGCGAAAATAGTTATTTTCATTACAATAATGTAAGCGAATTTTTGCTGTATCTCACATAGTTTTTTATTTTTGGTTTTTAATTGTTGGTGTATGATAATGAACCCCAAGATTACCTTACTTCTTGCTCCTCCTTTTTGGCCGAACCTTCCTCCGTTAAGTTTAATCCATTTAGGCGGTTTCCTGGCAAAACATGGATTTACTCCAGAAATTGTCGACCTGAATAATTTTTATTTCAATAAAGCTGATCCGCAGGCTAAAAAACAATGGTTTAAAAGCTGCAATAAAACATTTGAAAATGAAATGCTTGAGCTGTTAAAGAAAGACACGGATTTTACAAACAGCGAATTATTTAAAAAAATTTTAGAGAGCGATATAATCGGGTTCTCCTGCTATAAAAGTAATTTTAAGGCCGCGCTTTTTATGGCTGAAATCATAAAACAACAAAAAAGAGATATTAAAATCGTTTTCGGCGGGCCGGAAATCTCCTGGATATATTTTAAAAATAATCAAAGCATTCCGCTTAAGATAAAGAATATGGCTGATTTTATAGTTGTCGGCGAAGGAGAGATGCCTTTGCTTGAGCTTGCGCAAGGAAAACGAAAGGAAAAAGTCATCTGCTTTAGAGAGCTTGAAGATCTGGATGGAAACAATTTTGTATATGCGTATGGAAAGTTAAAGCCAAAGCTATACCCGCGGAAAAAAACAGCGTCAATAATCGTATCCCGGGGGTGTGTGCGCTGTTGTGAATTCTGCTCAGAGCGGCTTTTATATAAAAAATTCCGCATAAGGTCAGTTGGCGATATTATCAAAGAAATAGATTTTCACAAGAAAAAAGGTGCTGAAAATTTTATTTTTCATGATTCAATGTTAAATAGCGGCCTGAAGTTTCTGGATGCTCTTTGCGAAGCTATTATTGATAATTTCAAAGCGGTTAATTGGGAAGCGCAAATGGCGGTGCGGGTAGATATGCCGGATGATTTGCTGGGAAAAATAAAGAAAAGCGGCTGTTATAATATTTTTATCGGCCTTGAGTCAGGCGCGCGCAATATTATAAGTAAAATGAATAAAGGATTTACTAAAGAGCAAGCATTGGAATTTTTCAAAAAACTTAAAAAAGCGCAATTGTCTTTCGGGATAAGCCTTATCGTCGGATATCCCGGAGAAACAAGGGCGCAGTTTCAGGAAAGCCTTGATTTTATTATTCAAAACAAAGCGTTTATTCCAAAAATCGAGCAAGTAAACCCTTTTATATATTATCCGGGAACTCGGGCGGATAGAAGGTTTGATTACCGCAGAAGAAAAGGCGCTTTTTTAAAAACGCAGTATTATATAGAAGAGCTGAAAAAACACGGTTTTAAAATGACAAAAGCGTTTTTAAATAACCTGGTTGAATAATTTATCATCTTGCGCAGGAATAAAGATGATTTTAAAGGGCTTTGTGCCTATTAAAGGCCTTTTTTGTAATGCGGGCTTTTATAAAAATCGCATTTCATGCAGTTTGCGAGTTTAGTGGCAAATGACCCCTGAACATTGCCGCCGCATAATGTCCCTGCTGTCCGGGCGCAGTTTTTCCCATTGTCCGGATACGCCGGGCATATCCCAAGTTCAGCAGCTTTAGCGCCGCCTTTTTCTCTTCCGCATTTTTTAAATTCCCAGCAATTCATAATAAAAACCCTTCTTTGGTTTGAAATTAATAGTATGATAAATTTTGCTGATAAGATATATTTTAATTTTTTTGCTATTTTTGTCAACCAAAAATTAACAATAATCTGACAACAACGCTGTCCTTAAAACTTTCGCATTTCTGAACAACGGTTTTTGGCATGCGTGTATCTTTAGCCTGTTAACCGAGGTTTATTTTTTTGATACATTGTCCAAAATAAATATTGTGATGCTTATTATGACCAGTATCCATCCTATTATTACAGCACCTGTTCCACGAATAGCACAGCCGTCTGACCTGCCAATTTCTTGCAGCATTATGGTAAGAAACCCTAATACTAAACATAATAAAGATGTTTTATTTTTGCTGATAATTTTTTTTATCATAGTTAATATAACTATCCAAACTTATCTGCTGATAGCTGATGCGATTTCGCGGCGGGTAACGGTCAGAGAAGTGAGTTGCTAACTTTAACTTAATTTTTAATTTTGAGGTCTGACCTCGTTATCCTTAAAGATTCATATAATATATTTTATGCCGCATTCCTAAACAACATTTTACTCTTAGTTAAATAAGTTGTCGAGCAAAAACATGCGCATTCTACCCTTGTGTAATTATTTGATAGAGAAATTTGATGAAGAATTATAATTTGCGGCTTAAGGCTTACGCAGTTATCGGTAAAATACTTATCGATTGACTAAAAACAAACAAACGGTATACAATTCTTGTATGTTGAAAGTAATCGAACAAAAAGTCACTACTATACTGCGGCCGACAGGCATAAATCTCGCGCCTTATGTGATCAATCCATATCAAGGGTGCCAAATGGGCTGTTTATTCTGTTACGCGCAATTTAGCAAACAGGCGCAAAAAGAACAAATACCCTGGGGCGAATATGTAAAAGTTAAGATTAATGCAGTTGAAGTTTTAGAAAATGAATTGGACAGGATTATGCCGGAACAGGTATTGTTAGGCTCTACGACTGAAATTTTCCAGCTTGCTGAAAAGAAATACAAAATTACGGAAAATATTCTTAAAATTTTAAATAGGAGGAAAATCAAATATGTGATCATGACAAGGGCTTTATTGATAGAGGAATATATTGATATTTTAAAACAAGGATATTGTAAGAGCATTTATTATACTGTGGATCTTGTGCCGGAAGAAATCAGTAAAGCGCTTCAGCCGTATTCTTCCCCGGCGGATGAGCCGATAGCCATGGTAAATAAGCTAGGAGATAATAATTTAGATGTAGTTCCGTATTTTTGCCCGGTCATGCCTTTTTTTGTTAATAATTTTGACAAGGTTAAGAAGATTAATAAAGCGGAAAAAGCGGAATTTGAGGTCATAAATTTCAAAATGGCTGGAATCGAAAGGCTGTTAGAACTGATGGAGAAAAATTTTCCTGATATAGCGCTAAGATATAGGAAAATGTGTTCTGATAAGAGATTGTACGAAGATACAATAGCGCGGATAAAGGAAGATATTTATAAGGCTGCCGGGAATTTTAAAAAGATAAAGATTCATACGCATGAATATGAGGAGTATTTTAAGAATAAATATGCATAAACTTGAATGCCTGCGTCTTCGGGGCGTAATTTTACAAAAGGAAAGATATGGGAAAGAAAACAATTAGTATTTGCTTGCTGCTGTTGTGTATAGTTAGTATGGATGCGGGATATTTATTTGCTTATACGGATAATGATAATGAGTGGACAGGGGCTGATAAAGCCGTGCATTTCACAGTATCCTGCGGATTAAGTTTGGGCGCGTATAATTACTATAAGAAAAATACTGATTATTCGGATTCTAAAGCAAAAACCGCGGCTTTCTGTACGAGCCTTGCTTTTGGGCTGGCAAAAGAACTTATTGATGAAGAATTTAGCTGGAAAGACCTCACTTGGGATGCTGTGGGATCTGCTGTAGGAATAGGAATAAGTTTTGAGTTCTAATCCCTAATCCCTGTTCCCTGATCCCTAGTCTATTTCCGGTTTTGCCCTTGATTTTTTTATCTCCGAGCGTTCCCGTTTTAACCTTAAGATTTTTTCCTTGGCGCGTTTCGAGCGTTTTCTTTTCTGGCGGCGTAATTTTTCTATTTTTTGCTGTGCCAGGCTTTTTTTATTTAAAATCATTTGTTCTATTTTTTCCGCAAGAAGCTTTCTGGCAAGAAAACGGTTGAGGGACTGTGAACGCTCTTGCTGGCATTTTACTTCTATGCCTGTCGGCAGGTGTTTTAAGTATACGCAGCTGGATGTTTTGTTAATCTTTTGCCCGCCTTTTCCTTGGCCTAAAATAAAGCGTTCTACAATATCAGATTCTTTTATGCCTAGTCCGTGCATTTTATTGCGCAAAAATTTTTCGGTTTGTGCAGTTATATTAAATAAAGACATAAAACTCTCCCAATATCATAATAGCATACACAGAGCTATTTTAAGGGAATTTTTATTCAAAGTAAAGGTTGCGGATTGATAAGTCGACGGATTGTTGAAAAGTTAGGCTTGGTGTATTTTTGATTTCTCTGCAGGAAAAAGGATATTTATATTATTTAAGGAAGGTGCTTATTTATGCCTAAAATTCGTCAAATAAACGAAAATAAGCAATAACTCTTTGATTTATTTAATGTTATACTAAAATTGAGTGATAATATGCTAAAAATTGAATAAAATTAAAATTATTTAGTAGAATTTTTAATAAAATTAAAAAATATATTGAAATTATTTAATTTTATGCTATAATTATTATGGAGGAAGAAAGAATGAGAATAGCAGAATGTCCATATTGCAAAGAAACGGTTGATGTAAAAAAGGTATCTTGCAGGAAATGCGGAATAAGCCTTGAAGGCGATTTTTATTCATCTCCGGTTATGGATCTTTCTGAAGACCAACAGAACTTTGTGGAACTGTTTATGCTTAGCAGTGGAAGTTTAAAGGAAATGGCAAAGATTTTAGGAGTTACATATCCAACTGTCCGTAACAGGCTAGATGAGGTTATTGCTGCTTTAAGACAGGCGATAGCAAAACGCGAAGAATATAAAAATGATGTATTGGATAAGGTTTCTAAAGGTAAAATTTCGCCGGAACAGGCAGCAACAATAATAAGGAACCTATAAAAGGGGTTGGCATGAAAAGTAAAGAACAAATTGAAAAAATGGTTCAAGAGGGGAAAGTGACACGGGAACAGGCCAATATGCTTTTGCAGGCTTTGGAAGAATCACAGGCAAGAAGAAAAAGGATTTTGAAAAATGTATTCGCTGCAAAAAATCTTGGCAGCAAACTTAAATATTTAATTATAACAATAGTTCTTTTATGCGTTTTAATAGTTATAGTCAACTATAATAAATTTATTGTCTTAGAAAAAGCCGTGGAAGAAGCGCGAGGGAATATAGGCTCTGTTTGCCAGCGCAGACTGGATCTTATCCCCAATTTAGTGAATATAGTTAAAGGTTATATGAGACATGAAAATGAGGTTTTAATGGCACTGACTCAAGCTCGTTCAGATGCACAGGAAGTTTTAAGAATTTTAAAATCAAAAGAAGATATCTCTGGAGATGATATTTTGCAGTTAGGCGCAACACAAGATATGCTTACGAAATCCATAAAAAATATTGTTGCCTTAGCAGAAAGCTATCCGGATATAAAAGCCAGTTCGAATTTTTTAGCTTTGCAGGATCAGCTTGAAGGGACGGAAAACAGAGTAAATATTGCTAGATTGCGTTACAATTATACAGTTAGACAATATAATCAAAAGATTAAAACTTTTCCTGGAAATTTTTTAGCTAAGATGTGCGGATTTAAATCAAAGGCTTATTTTGAAGCAGATAATGAAGCTTTTAATGCTATTAAAATAAATTTTTAGCGTAAATATAAAACCCAAATTAGGGGTTTTTTTTGACAGGTTAATAAATAGTTTTAATAACATCAGAAAAAGAGGGAGAGGCGAGTAAGATGTTTATGGGCTTAAAAGTTTTATTAATAAGTGCAGATGATAGATTTATATGTAAAGTAAAGAATATTTTAGGAGAGGAATCATGCACCTGTGAGGCAATAGAAAGCGATCTTGAAATTCTTGAACAACAAAAAGATACTTCCAAAATTGTTGATGTTGATTTGGATTCAGTTAAAAACGATATCGATCATTGGCATATTTTGAAAGAAAAATATCCTTTCCCTTGCAAATTAATTATAGCAGGGGTAAATGCAAGCAATATTTTGCAGAATAACGCAGGAAGAAGATTAATAGATGATTATATAAATAAGGATATGAATATAGAGCTTATGAGGCATGTTTTTATTAGAAATTTAAGAGAATATAAGTTTGAGGAAAAAGCGTTGTTTTATGAAAAAATTATCCATTATGACGATCTAAGCGGCCTGCATAACAAACGTTTTTTTAATATTATTCTTAAAAAAGAAATTGCAAGAGCTGTACGTTATAAACATCCGCTTGCAATGGGCATAATTGATATAGATAATTTTAAGGAAAAAAATGATCTCTATGGACATTTGATTGGGGATCAGATTCTTGTAAAAGTTGCCAAAATGATAAGTCTGTCTTTGCGTAGTATTGATTATAGTTTTCGCTTTGGCGGAGATGAATTTCTGGCGCTTCTTCCAAATACCGATTTTAAAGGGGCTTTTATAGCGGCAAGGAGATTAATCAATGTTATCCGCAATATTCGTATTTTGGGAAAAGGTGAAGATGAGCCGTTAACAATGGTAACGGTGAGCATAGGAGTAGCCGAATATATAGGAAATCAGACGGAAGAAGAGTTTATTAGCCAAGCAGATAAGGCTTTGTATAAAGTTAAGAAAAACGGGAAAGATAAGGTTTTTATTGCTGATGAAAGCTGCTTGTAAGAAAAATATAGGAGGGAAATATATGATTAAGGTTAAGTGTATATTTTTAATATTTTTAAGCGTTATAAGTATTGTTAGTAATAAAAAAGTCTTAGCTGAAGTAATCCCGGTATCATTTGAATGTCAGCTTCCTTCGATTGTACAGGATGCTGAATATGATAACATGATATTTGATAAAATTATCACTTTTGATTTATATGATTATGGTGACGGTCCTGCGGGTGCGCCGAACATTCCTTATAGAATTATAAATGTTTTGCTCCCCCAAACAGAACAGGTTTCAAGCATAGAAGTTATTGCCGGTAAGCCGACAGAAATTATCCGCAAAAATGCACATCAAATTCTTCCTGTTCAGCATGCCCTGGGAGAACAGGGCCGCCTCATATCTTCGAATAAATTTGACCCTGCGCAAATGTTTCCTTATCAACTGCATAATTCTTTTTATAAACAAGTAGCGCAAAGTTATTGCCGGGGATATAGAATTCTAGTTTTAAAGATATATCCGATACAGTATATACAGGCTCAAGAAAAGCTTATATATTATAAAAATCTAACCTTGACTATAAAAACAGAACCTTGCGGATTTATTAGCTCAAATTTTCGAGATTGTGAAAAAGATAAAAACTGGGTTTCCTCTATTGTAGTAAACCCGGCAGAAGAAATCTTTAATAGCTATCAAAATAAAACAGAAAGAATAAAATTTTCTCCGATCTTGGGAGAAGTTGCAGATTCTCAGGATAACGGTGTGGATTATTTAATAATTATACGTAATGAATTTATAGGAAATACTTATCTTGATGAATTTATTCAGGAAAAGCAGAGGCAAGGGTATAAGGTCAAGGCTGTTTCTACTCAGCAGATTGCGGATAACTATTGCGGAAATGATATGCAGACAAACATACGAAATTTTATTAAAGATGCCTATAGTGGCTGGTATGCGGAATATGTTCTTTTAGCTGCGGACGCAGAATATATTCCAACTCGAAGAGTACAAAACAATGTGGAATCTTGGCATTATGATTTATTTGAAAATGTAAGGTCATGGCAGGGCATCAATGCAGACCTTTATTATGCTTGTTTAGATGGAGAATGGGATAGCAGTGGGCGTATCAAAATTGCAGGAGTAGAGAAAGAGGATTTATTTGCAGAAGTTCTTCTTGGCAGAATACCGTTTGATAGTGAAAGAAATATCGAAAACATAGTACGTAAACAAAGAGAATATGTTGATTTTCCTGCAGGAGATAGAAGTACTTTGCAGAAAATATTATTAGGCGGAACTTATTTATGGTCAGGAGTGGATTATCCAAAACTTTCAAAAATTCATTATGGAGGAGACTATTTGGATACAGGCATGGAGATTATTCCTCAAGGTATTGAGGCTCTAAGGCGTTATCAAAAAGATAACAGCTGGCAGGGAACAGCTGAACTTATTGAAATTATTAATAAAGGAATACATTTTATAATTAATAGCGGTCACGGATCAGCTTCTGACGTGCTTTTTTTAACAGAAGGAGATTTATCCCGAATGAATAACTATAGGCCGTTTGTGTTGTATTCTTTATCATGCCAAGTCGGAGAATTTGATCTTTATCCGGGATATGATTGCATTGCAGAAAAAATTTTGCTGCGAGATTACGGAGCAGTTGCTTTTATAGGGTATTCGGATACGGCATTTTCAGAATGCGATCCTCATTCAGGAGGCACACAGGATAATTATCATGATTTTTTAAAACAGATAGCTTATTCAAAAGAGAGACAGCTTGGGAAAATTGTTGCCAGGATTAAGCATGCAAGTGCTGTTAATATTGATCAGCCTTCTGCAAGAGCAAATTATTTTTCTTTAACATTGCTAGGAGATCCGGCAATGCCGATACTTGATTTTTTTGAACCTATGGATCGCACTGCTCCTGTTATCAATGATGTTCTAGCAGAGATATATGAAGAAGAAATAAAAAAGTTGTGTTTGCAGGTAAGCCTAGAAGATTTTGAATCACCTATAAGTAAGATTCAGTATAGAATTACTAAGAGTGCTTTGAATCAAGACGATGAAGCAATAGAGGTAATAAAAGACTGGGTAATAATAGATGAAACCACAAATATTATTACGGAGGATTTATCTCTTGAAGCCGGACAGTCATACTGTTTTAGCGTGAGGGCAAGAAATACTGCTGGATTGTGGAGTGATATCGCTTATTCCAATGAAGTAACAATTAAGGTGTCGCCTCCGTCAGTATCTCTTGAAGCAAGTAAAACAGCAGTTAATTACAATGAATTTTTTACTATAACGGTTAGAGGAGAATCGCAAATCGAGCTTAGCTCAGTGTGGTGGTGGGTAAAGGATAAGGATAACCCAAGCAATACAAATATCCCGGGAAAAATTAACGGAGTAGTTAAAAATCTGGCCCAGGCCCATGACTGGGGACAAGGCGGCGGCATGAAAAACCATAGCTATACAAGGATAATAAGTTTTGATAAGCCTGGTAATTATGAAATCGGAGCAAATGCGCGGGATATATTATATCCGATAGCAGGGGAGGCGCACCAGGCATCAGAAGGAGCCGGCATGGCAAAACAGCTAATAACAGTTAATGACAACATAGCGCCGGCAACAGTGATTACCAACCCGCAGAATTATGCTGTAGTGTCAAGGAACGGCTTTGAATTTAAAGGAACAGCAAGCGATGTATCCGGAGTAATAGCAGCGTATATCTATGTGTATGATTATGGAAGAAGCACATATACAATTTCAAACCGTATGATACAGTTAAGCGCAAATACACAAGAGAATTGGATAATGAATATAAATTCTAATTATGTAAGCCCGGGCAAAAGGGCAATACTCTGGGTAAGGGCAGTAGATGCAAAAGGCAATACTTCAGCGTGGGAATCAATATATGTAGATGTAGAGCAGTACCCGAATGCTGATGTAACAGCGCCGAGCGTGAGCGTATTATATCCGCAGAGCGGAAGTTCGGTTCCAAGTACGGGATTCTGGTTTTACGGATATGCAACAGACACGTCCGAAGTAGCAGAGATAAGGGTATATGTATATGATTATGCCAGAAGCATGTGGACAGCAGTTAATGTGCAAGCTTCTTATAGCGGAACTGTTTGGTATATATATGTAGATCAAAGTCAGGTAACAGCCGGCAAGAATGCACTGTTGTATGTCAGAGCAAAAGATACAAAAGGCAACTGGAGTTGTTGGCAGTATATAGTTGTGCCTGTGAAGTAAGTTGGGTGAGCAGGTTCTTTTAAAAAGCAAAACTAAGGAGGTAAATAATGAATAGAGAGTTGGTAATTCTTGCGGTCTTAGGAAGCATAGGTTTAGCACTGATTATTTTAGGAAGCTTAATTAAATTTAAAAAAGCAATCTATTTGGTGGCAGGGGGTTATAAAAACGAAGAGAAAATTATAGACAAAGAAAAATTTACAGCGTTAATAGGAGGCAATGTGTTTTTATTAGGATTTGTTTTTTGTCTGACTGCTGGATTAATGTTTATTTGTCCAGCATGGGAAATATTTTTTAATCCGGTAATTTTGATAATTACGTTGGGGGTATCAGTAAAGACATATTTAAAATCCGGATGTTTTATGAGGAAGTAAAGATATAATTGTAAACGTGCAATAGCATGGTAGCCAGGTTGTTTAACAGCAGCCTGGCGTTTTATTATATTAAAAACAAATAAATAAAAAGCTGGCTTTATTTATCCAAAATATAATGCTAAAATTAAGGTGTATATTTAGGAAAAAAGAGAGATGAAAAAAAACAGGTATTGTTTTATAAAAATTTTATTTTTTTTTGGATGCAGTTTATTTTTAACGGCTTGTTCTAAGGACGCAATTTATCCTCAAAGACCAATAGACCACTCTTATTTTTATAATGAGACCTCTTTGCAGCAAATTAACGGAGCAGTTATTGTAGAATTGAAATATGCTTATAAGATAACAGGAGTAGAGTTTGCGCTAGTAATGCTTAAGAAAAATCCTTCGGCTATGCCGGTTGAAGAATATGCGGCTGGGTTATTCGATGCTTGGAGGATAGGAGAAAGAAATAATGGCCGGGGAGTTTTAATTCTTTTTATTGAAGATGTCGGTACGGTCAAAATAGAAGTAGGCTATGCGGTGGAGCATATTTTTACAGACACTTTTTGTAGCAATTTCCAGCCGACGGTAAAAGCATATTACAATAAAAGACATTTTGGCGATGCATTTTGCGGATTCATCCGCTGGATGTATAGACGATATATGAGCAAAGAATCAGCTGATGCAGATGAACTGATGCAGCTTAGATTATTTGCTAAAGATAGAGAAATGCCGGAAGGATTTCTTTCCGGAGGAGGCGGGATTGTTGATAGCGAATATATCACAGATAAGAAATTTAAACTTTCTTTAATCCGCGATATTTCTAAAGAAGAACAGGAAAAATATAAGAGCGATAAAAATATTGAGATTGTTATTAAGCGGTATTTTCAGAGTCTTGAGCAAGGAGTAAATTATCCATATTTGGATATTTTAACAAAGGGATCCCAAATGATGAGGTTTGAATATCCGGAGAGTATGCATTTTATGCGGTTTATCGGGCGCGAATATGCAAAGGCTTTGCCATATAGAATAATTGAAAATAAACAACTCGCCTTGGTGCGTTTTAAAGATGATAAGGCTTTGCCTCTTTTTATGCGCAAAGATTCTTCTGGCTATTGGAAACTTGATATAGTAAAATCCTGGGTTTTTTCTTATCAGGATGAACAAACAAGGAAAATTAAACCTTTTGTTTGCGAGCATGCCTGGATGTTTGGTTTTCCCGAATATAATTGTGAGGATAGCTTGTTTAATGTGCCGGATTTAAGTCCGCTTGATATTGATAAAATAATAAAAAAACTCGAGGAGAACATTGTTCTTGATCCAAATAATGCATCAAATTATTTTAGGCTGGCGGATATTTTTTATTTTGAATATTACTGGATAAATTCAGCAATTGATATGACAGAGAGGGGATTATTAAAAGATCCGAATAATTTAAAATATCGCTGGCTTGCAATTGTTATGCATACTAGAGTAGATGATTTTTCACAGATTTCTAAGCATTATGAGGCTATTCTAAATGTCATCCCTGATGATTTTATTGCTTTATATCGATATTCATTATTTTTGTGGAATAATTTAGAGTATAAAAAAGCTATACGGTTGGTTAAGAAAGCAAAAATTATTAGCAAAAGGGCAGAAGAACGCGATTTCGTTAGAGGATTGCTGGAGAAATATAAAAATGAGTTTAATGGCGATATTAGTACGGGTAGAAATTTTTTTTGGAAAACCTGTATGTATATATATTTATTTTTATTTCCGTAACTTGTTTTTTTAATTTTTAAGGTTTCCTTGCAAAAAAGATTTAAAAACGCTATAATATATTTAATTCTTACCTAAAGTCAAACTGTAAAAACCAGCTTATATGAAGAAAAAAAAGACAACGGACAGTGAGTTATTAGAGCAAATAAGGGCTTTACAGTCAAGAATTAATCTTCTTGAGAAAACAAAAAAAAACCGCCAAGAAGTTCAGGAGAGCCTTCGCGAAAGCATAGAGCTTTATCAGGCTCTTTTGGAAATCTCGCCTGACGCGATAATAATAAGCGATCTTAACCGCAGGATTATTATGGTTAACGAAGAAGCAGCGCGTGCGCATGGATTTGATAGCATGGAAGAAATGATCGGTTTGAATATCCTGACATTGATCGCTCCGGAAGACCGCAAGCACACGCAGGGTCCTTTAAAAGAAAAAAATTTCCGGTATAAAAAGTTTTCCCTGCTTAAGAAAGACGGAAGTGTTTTTCCGGCAGAGATAAGCCTTAGCGTGCTTAAAGACGCCCAGGGCAATCCTCAGGCTTTCATTGGAATGATGAGGAATCTTGCTGAATACAATAAGATTGTCGATGAGTTAAAGCAGAAAAGCGTTTTTGAAAATCTTATTGTTTCTTTGTCGGCGAAGCTTATAAACTTAGATGAAAAAGAAGTTGACCAGGGAATAAATAATGCTTTAAAAGCAATCGGAGATTTTGCCAAGGTTGACCGCAGCTATATTTTCTTGTTTTCAGCTGACGGAAAGAAAATGGATAATACTCATGAGTGGTGCGCCCCGGGCATAGAGCCGCAGATAAAAAGGCTTCAAAAAATATCCGTGGATGCGTTCCCTTGGTTTATAAAAAACATCAAGAAACAACAAACGCTTTATGTGCCAAGGGTCAGTGATCTGCCTGATGCGGCCGGCGATGAAAAAAAAGAATGGGAAGCGGAAAAAATTAAATCTTTGATCAATGTCCCGATGGTATTTAAGGGGGAATTGATCGGTTTTATCGGTTTCGATTCGGTTATGGAGACGAAAGAGTGGCCAGAGGAGATGCGCATGCTGCTTAGGATAATGGCGGATTTACTTGCCGGAGTTGTAAAACGCCGTTATATGGAATGGGATATTAGAATCCTGCATAAAGAATTGCTGAAGACAAATATGCGTTTAAAGCAAATGGCTTTGCGCGATTCCCTTACCGGTTTGTTTAATCACCGTTATTTTGAGGATGCTATCGAGTCGGAGTTTACCCGGGCTAAACGGCATTATTATTATTACTCCCGGCGCTGATAAAAAGATAGCGATGATTCTTGCCGGCAGGCTGATGGATGTAATCAAACTGTATAATTTCGGCAATAAACAGCATCAAGTAAAATTAAAATTAAGCGTGGCGGTTGCTTCTTTTCCCGAGGATAAAATACAGCGCGGCAGTGATTTTATCAAGATCGCTGATTATATATTGAATAAGGTCAAAGAACTCGGCGGTGACCGCGTATATTCATATGGGGACGTTACGGCTAAAGGTAAAACGCCTGTTCCAATTGCGGATGATACAGCGGATGTCACAGTATTAAAAGAAAAACTTGAAAAACTTACTAAAAGGGCAAATCAGAGCCTTGCAGAGGCGATTTTTGCTTTTGCCAAAACAATCGATATAAAAGACCATTATACCGGAGAACACGTTGAGAAAACCGTTCATTACGCGACAGAAATAGCCAGAGCAAAAGGCTTATCCAAAGACGAAGTGGAAAACATTAAACAGGCGGCGATTTTACATGACCTTGGCAAAATCGGAATAAGCGAAAATATATTACTAAAAGATTCGAAACTGACTCCAGAGGAGTATGAGGAAATAAAAAAACATCCGCAGATTGGCGCTGATATTTTGCGTCCGATACATTTGTTTCATGCTTTGATTCCTTTGGTGCTGCATCATCATGAACGCTGGGACGGGAAAGGGTACCCTTATGGCTTAAGAGGCGAAGATATTCCTTTGGGCGCGAGGATAATCGCGCTTGCCGATACTTATGAAGCTTTAACATCAGACCGCAGATACCGCAAAGCGTGCGCTAACAATATTGCCGTCCAAAAGATTCAACAGGTTTCCGGAACGCAGTTTGATCCGGAAATCGTGGAGTTGTTTTTAAAAGTAATACAGGAAGAACAAGATAATGGTTATTAGAGTAACCAGTAACCAGTAACCAGAGAACAGAAGACATAATGGTACGCCTCAAAAAACAGGTTAGCGCTTATCGGTTAGCGCAAAAAAAAATAAAACCGAAAAACTAAACCTGGATGCTTTGGAATTTATTTAGGATTTAGAGTTTAGGAAGACAAGGGCGGTTAGGAGGGTTAGGCTGGTTGACAACTTGTTCTGTTTTAGATATAATATTTTTATTAAACAATAATACAGGTATTTACTTAACAGGGAAAACGGTGTAATTCCGTTGCGGTCCCGCCGCTGTAACCGGGGACGAACGCTGCAGGTAAAGTCACTGTTCCGGAATGGAATGGGAAGGCGCGGCTAGTAGGATGATCCGGGAGTCAGAAAACCTGCCTGTATGCAAGAATATTTTTTTTTATTCTCGAAGAAGGATGAAGAAAACACGGGTGCAATCCTTGATGTCTTGAAGATGTCAGGGATTTGTTGTTTTAGGGGATAGGGTTTTGGATATAGAAAATACAGTAACCGATTTGCATTTGAGGATTTTTAGATGAGAGCTTTTTTCGCGGCATTAGGATTCTTAACAATAATTCCGGTTTCGAAGATAATTAAGGTTGCTGAAAAAGATTTCGCGAAGGCATTATTATTTTTTCCTTTTGCGGGATTAGTTATCGGGGGTATCCTGTGCGTTGTTTTCAGTATTTTTCAAGGGTATGGACAATCAGTATACGCGCTGATGGTTTTGCTTGTTTCCGTAGTGATTACCGGTGCATTGCATATAGACGGATTTGCCGATTGCTGCGACGGTTTTTACGGGTTTTCCAAAAGAGAGAGGGCTTTAGAAATCATGCGTGATAGTTCTCTCGGAACAATGGGCTCTGCAGGCATAGTATGCCTTTTACTTTCTAAATTTGTGCTTATGTCATCTCTTTCTAAAAATACGGTTTGTCCGGCGATTATTATGAGCTGTGTTTTTTCCCGCTGGGCGCAGGTTTTTACCTGCTACAAGAGCGGTTACGCCCGCAAAGAGGGAAAAGCAAAGATATTTATCGAACAAGCAAAAAAAGAATATGTTTTTATGCCCGGCATAATCGTTTTCTGCTTGTTTTTATTTCTTATGCATGCTAATGGCGTTTTGATATTTTCGCTGGCTTTGGCAGCGGTATATATTTTTAAAAAATTCAGCCTCAAAAAAATACAGGGTGTTACCGGCGATGTAATCGGCGCAAACAGCGAGATCGCGGAAATTGCTGTTTTGCTGGGTACAGTGCTTTTATTTAAGTGAAAAATATGAAAGAAAAATTTACAGAAATATTTTTGATAAGGCACGGGCGCACAGAGTATAACCGGAATAGGCAATATTGCGGCAGCCTTGACGCGCCTTTGAATGAAGAAGGGATGGCACAGGTTAAATTATTAAAGCCAAAGGCCTGGAGATTAAAACCGGATATTTTATTTTGCAGCCCGCTAAAAAGAGCGGAACAGACGGCAAGGATTTTATTTCCTGATGAAAAAATTGAATTTGAACCAGCTCTGAGAGAATTGAATTTCGGGGAATGGGAGGGCCTGCAATTTGAAGAGATTAGGAGAATTTACGGGGATTTGTACGCAAAATGGATAAATGACCCTTTTAGCGTTACCCCTCCCGGAGCGGAAAGCCTTGTTTGTATGCAGAAAAGATGCATGAAATTTTTTAATAGTGTGCTTGAAAAGCATGAGCGTAAGAAAATAGGCATTATTTCTCACGGCGGGACGATAAAAATGATCCTGCTTAATGTCAATAATATAGAGCGTAAAAGATTCTGGGATGTTGAGGTTAAGAACGCGAGTTTGTATAGGCTTAAATTTAAGAATAAGAAATTGGTTGCGAGTAAAGCGGGTGAAAAATGAAAAAGATAATTTTTATCAGCGGGGCAGTGAGGAGCGGCAAAAGCAGGCTGGCGGTTGAGCTGGCAAAAAAATCCGCGAAAAAAATAGTGTTTCTGGCAACCTGTAAGCCTTTGGACAAAGAAATGGAAATAAGGGTAGAAAAACATAAGCAATCAAGGCCCAAAAACTGGAAAACTATTGAAGAACCGGTTAATGCCGCGAAGGTTATTGCAAGAGCAGGCAAGAATGAAATGATTATTTTTGACTGCCTGACGCTTTGGCTCACGAATGTTATGCTGAAGTTTAAAAAATGGCCGGCTATTGATGGAAATGTAAGTGAATTTATAAGATCTCTCGAAAATACAAAAGCTGATGTGATTATTGTTTCAAACGAGGTTGGGTGGGGCATAGTTCCGGAAAATAAGCTGGCAAGGGACTTTCGGGATAGGATTGGTACGCTTCATCAGCAATTGGCAGCTTTGAGTAATGAGGTGTATCTGGTAATCGCAGGTATTAGCCAAAGGTTGAAATAAAAACAAAGTTGTAAAGTTCATAAAGTTATAAAGGGATAGGTGGAAAAAGGATGAGCATGGATAAGATAAATAGGATTATTGCGAGGATAGATGATTTAGACTTGGCTGTCATGGAAAAAGCGCAGAAAAAACTTGATTTTCTGACCAAGCCCCAGGGAAGCCTGGGAAAACTTGAAGATTTGGCAAAACATATTTGCGGGATCAGGGGCAAGCTGGTTTTGGAACTTAAAAATAAGGTTATTTTTACGTTTGCCGGGGATCACGGAATTGCCGAAGAAGGGGTGAGTGCTTTTCCTCAGGAAGTAACCAGCCAGATGGTTTATAATTTTTTAGCGGGCGGCGCGGGCGTGAACGTGCTGGCAAAACATGCCGGAGCGCGCGTAATAGTCGCGGATTTAGGGGTAAAAAGCAGGTTAAAAGCTAAAAGCAAAAAGCTAAAAATTAAAAAAATAGATTTTGGTACGAAAAATTTCGCAAAAGAAAAGGCAATGACCAGAGAACAGGCAGTATCTGCGATTGAAGCGGGAATCGAAATTTTCGAAGAAGAACGGGAAAACGGTATAGATATTACCGGTATTGGCGAGATGGGTATTGCCAACACGACTTCAGCCAGCGCGATTGCCGCGGTAATCACAGGCGAGAGCGTCAAAAATATTACCGGGCGGGGAACAGGGATTAATGATAAAGCTCTTGAGCATAAAATCAAGGTTATTGAACAGGCTTTATTTTTGCATCAGCCTGACAAAAAAGACGCTTTGGATATTTTATCCAAAGTCGGAGGTTATGAGATTGCCGGCTTGGCCGGGGTTATTTTGGCGGCTGCGGCGAATAAAGTGCCTGTTGTTATTGATGGTTTTATTTCAACTGCCACGGCTTTAATCGCTTATATCTTAGAGCCGAAAACAGCGCGGTATATGATCGCGGCGCATGCTTCGGTAGAGATAGGCCATAGGGCAATGCTAAAATATTTAAACTTGGAGCCTTTATTGGATCTTAATCTTCGGCTGGGGGAAGGTACCGGAGCTGCTTTGGCAATAAGCCTGGCAGAATCCGGGGTTAAAATTATGAATGAAATGGCATCGTTTGAATCAGCAGGGGTTTCAGAAAAAAGCGGGTAATTCCAAATTTTGGATAATAATTTTAGGATTGTTATGAAAAATGATTACAAAAAAATTGCAGAACACGGCGGAAACGCAGAGGCGCTTTTAAAATTATTTGGCGCTTGGCCGAAAAATATTTTGGATTTCAGCCAGAACATTAATCCTCTGGGAATTCCTCCTGGTTTAAAGCGGAATATCCTGAAGAATTTTAATGAGATCATGAATTACCCGAAAAAGAAAACGGGTTTGATTTTAATCCGGAAGATTTTAAAGCGGCAGTTCAAGGAGCGGATGCTGTTTTTTTATGCAATCCTAATAATCCTACCGCTGTTTTGCTCAATCATCGGACATTGAAACAGGTCGTTAATATTTGCGCTAAAAATAAAATCTTTCTGATAATCGATGAAGCATTTATGGATTTTGTCGAAAAAAAAGAACAAAGTTCTTTGATAAAAGAGGCGGCAAGGAACAATTTTATTATTGTCATAAAATCAATGACCAAGCTTTTTGCTATTGCCGGACTGCGGTTAGGATATGTTGTGGCAACCAGGCAGAACATTAAAAAGATAACCGCGTTTCAATACCCATGGAACGTGAATGTATTTGCCCAATTAGCGGCCAAGGTTATTATTAAAGATAAGGCGTTCATGAAAAAGACCAGGGAATTTATGCGGAAAGAAAATGCTTTTCTGGCCAAAAAACTAAACCGGATGAAGAACTTAAAAGTGTACCCTTCTAAAACGGATTTTATTTTATGCCGGTTAATGCATAAAAAGATCAGCACAGCTTTTAAATTTCAGAAGTATTTGTCAAAAGAGGGTATTGTTATTAGGAACTGTGCTAATTTCCAGGGGCTGGGCAGTGATTTTTTTCGAGTGGCAAGTAAAAAAAGAAATGATAATTTACGGCTGCTTAAGAGTTTAAAAAACATACTGGATAAATAAAATGGAAAATATCGCAATAATTGCAGGGCTGGCTTACCTGTTGGATCTTTTTGCCGGCGACCCCTTAGGGTTTCCTCATCCGGTAAGGCTTATCGGGTTTTTGATCGAAAGGTTTGAGCCTGTTTTTAGAAAAGCGGTTAAGAATAAAAAGATAGCAGGAGCTTTATTCGCTTTATTTATTGTGTCCGGTACTTATATTGCTTCTTTGCTGATAATTTCAAGCAGCGGATTTATAAACAAAAAACTGGCGCTGGTTTTATCCGTAATACTGATGTATACAACGCTTTCGGTTAAAAGCCTTAAGATTGAGGCGCTAAAAATTTATCAGGCATTAAAAGCCGAAGATTTGCCGGCAGCAAGAAAAAATCTTTCGATGATCGTAAGCCGCGATACATCGCAAATGGATAAAGACAGTATTATCAGGGCTGCTATAGAATCGGTAGCTGAAAATACTGTGGACGGAATTATAGCCCCGCTTTTTTTTGCTTTTACCGCAGGAGTACCCATGGCAATGGCATTTAAGGCAGTTAGTACGCTTGATTCTATGGTCGGCTATAAAAACGAAAAGTACAGGGACTTTGGTTTTTTTTCCGCTAAAATGGATGATTTATTTAATTATATTCCGGCGCGTATCAGTGCTTTTATTATGCCTTTGGCGGGATTTTTCTGCGCCGGTGATTTGAAACGGTCGGTTTCCAGCGTATTCTTGTTCGGCAATAAAAATCCCAGCCCGAATAGCGGGATTCCTGAAGCTGCCATGGCAGGCGCTTTGGGCGTGCGCTTAGGCGGCGGAGGTATTTATCACGGGAGATTTATTGAAAAAGATTTTATCGGAGAAGATTTGAACCGGCCGGTTAAGGAGCATATTCTAAAGAGCGTTGATATCGTTTATATAACTTCGGCGCTTGCTGTTTTAACAGGGATAATTTTCAGGAGGTTTATTGTATGAATGATATTGAGGGCATAAACAGCGTTGAAAGTATAAAGGCTCAAATAAACAGGATATTAACTGCTTACGCGAAAGAATTTCCCAGCCAGGGAGTTATTTTTTCCGGAGGCCTGGATTCTTCTATCGCGGCGTTTTTATATAAAGGGGCAAAACTGATAAATGTTTCTTTAGAGAATTACAGCAGCGATTTGATGTATGCGGCGGCTGTTGAAAAGTATTTAAATACTAAAGTGGATTATGTCAGGGTATCAGTAGATGAGGCTTTGGAAAAGATACCTGAAGTGATAAGGATTTTAAAGAGTTTTGATCCTGCTTTGCCTAATGACCTTGCTGCGTACTTCGCGATTGCCAGAGCAAAAGGATCGGGGATTAAGTCAATTGCCACGGGCGACGGGGCAGACGAACTTTTCGGCGGGTATGGGTTTATGCAGCAGATTAAAGGCCTTAAAGCTTATATCAGGCGGATTTCGCAAAGCATGTTTTTTAGTTCTAATGTCTTTGCCGAACATTTTAATCTGGAAATAAGGCAGCCTTTTATACGGAAAGAAATGATTTCCCTGGCAAATGAGGATACAGATACTTGCTTTAAGATAAGGCAAGAGAAGGGCGCTCTCTTTGGAAAGTGGATATTACGCAAAGCTTTTGAGGGGTTTTTACCGGATGAGATTATTTGGCAGAGCAAAAGGCCACTTGAGTTCGGCTCAGGCATGACGAAAATGCGTGAGATCATTAGTGAAAAGATATCGGATGATGATTTTGAGAAGAAAACAAAAGATTACGGGATCAAGTTCATAACCAAAGACCATCTTTATTATTATGAAATTTACCGCGGTATTTTTGGTGCAGTTCCTAAACCGCAGAGTTATGAGAGCATATGCCCGGGCTGTAAAACCGGGATAGAAGAAAAGCCGCATCATTGCCGTGTTTGCGGGTGGGTAAAATCAATAGATGGTTTATGCTTAAAAGTTTCTTAAGTAAAAGGGGCGGATAGTGAAAGCATTTGTATCCTGGAGCAGCGGAAAAGAAAGCTGCCTTGCTTTATATAGAGCAAAAAAAGATTATGATGTTAAATATCTTTTTAATATGATGTCTGAGGATAATAAGCGTTCCCGCTCGCATAATATTGCGGTTGAGCTTATTAGGCAACAGGCGCAATGCCTGGGTATTGAGCTGGTGCAGAAAAGCGCGTCCTGGGCTGATTATGAAGATGTTTTTAAAAATCTGCTGAAAGAAAAATTTTTCAAAGAAGATATTCTTACCGGGATATTCGGTGATATTGATGTGCAGGAGCACCGCGCGTGGGTGGAAAAAGTATGCGCTTTTGCCGGAATGAAAGCGGTATTGCCGCTATGGCAGCAGAAGAGGGAATCTTTGCTTAAAGAGTTTATCGGCCTTGGATTTAAAGCAGTGGTTGTTGTGGTAAACAGTGATTATTTGTCGGATAGGTGGCTGGGAAGAGAAATAGACATGAGTTTTATGCGGGACCTAAAGGAGCAGACAACTGCTGATGTTTGCGGAGAAAACGGAGAATATCATACCTTTGTCTACGACGGCCCGGTATTTAAAAAACCGGTGCAGTTTAAGAGAGGCAAAAAAATAAAAAATGATAATTACTGGTTTTTAGAACTTAAAGGATAATAAAGAATGCTTGTGTCCAAAAAAATAATAATACTGGTTTTTTTCTTGTGCGCTTTTTATCAGTCGCCGGTAGTATTGGCGCAGGGGCAGCCCTTAAGGATAGTTTCTCTAAGCCCGGCGATTACTGAGGAGATTTTTTTACTTCAGGCGGAGGATATGCTGGTAGGAGTAACATCTTATTGCCAGAGGCCCAAGCAGGCACAGCAAAAACAGATAGTAGGGACAGTTACCGGAGTGAGCCTGGAAAAGATTATAGAGCTTGAGCCGGACATCGTTTTGACAACTCCGCTTACGGATAGGAAAGCTGTTGAGCATTTAAAAAATCTGGGCATAACGGTGGAAAATTTTCCTTTAGTAAAGAATTTCGAGCAGATATGCAGCCAGATAATAAGGCTGGGAGAAATCACCGGCAAAAAAAACAAGGCAGAACAGATAGCGCTTAATGCCAGGCAGGAGCTTGAGCGCATAAGGGCAATAGTAACGAAAGAAGGCGGTATTGCTTATAAGGTATTTGTACAGATAGGAGCAGAGCCGCTTTTTACTGTGAATAAGGATTATTTTATTAATGATATGGTTGAGCTTGCCGGAGGAATTAATATCGCAAAGGACGCAGGCTCTGGTTTGTATTCGAGAGAAAAGGTTATTGAAGCTGACCCTGATTTTATAATTATTGCCAGTATGGGTATTGTAACGGAAAAAGAAAAGCGGATATGGCAGAAATATCCGTCATTAAAGGCTGTAAGGCTTGGCAGGATAGGGCAGATAGATTCAGAGGCCATCTGCAGCCCAAATCCGCAGAGCTTTGTCAGTGCGCTTGATGATATTGTTAAATTTATGTATGGCGGGCAGAAAAATATATGAAAACAAAGATAATAAAAGCGCTGGCTTTATGTTTTATTTTACTTGTAATAGTTATCATGGTTGCAGTTTTTTCCCTGAGTGTGGGAGCAAGTAAGATAGCATTAAAGGATATTCTCAGCGGTAATGCCAGCCCCAGCGCAATGAGTATTATTTACCAGATCAGGCTGCCGCGCATAGTGCTGGGGTTTGCCGTCGGCAGTGCCCTTGCTCTGGCGGGAGTTATTCTTCAGGGAATGTTCCGCAATCCGCTTGTCGAACCATATACCCTCGGTATATCAGGAGGAGCGGCTTTGGGCGTGGCTCTTGGGATTGCCTTAAAGCTAAACAGGTTTTTTAGAGGCAGCGTGTTATCTTTAGCTGGCTTTGCGGGAGCTGCTGTTGTTGTGATATTGGTATATTTTTTGAGCAGGAAAAGGGGCATTATTAGGATGCAGGGATTTTTACTTCTGGGAGTAATGCTTAGTTATATCTGCGCTTCGATGATGATGCTTATCATGGCATTAGTAAGGGCTGAAGATCTGCAAGGCATTATATTCTGGACAATGGGCTCCTTGGAACAGCCGAACTTATTTTTGATTAAACTGATGCTTTCGGTATCAGTGGCCGGACTGGTATTTTCATATTATTTTTGCCGGGAGCTGAACGCTTTTTCTCTGGGGCAGGAGCAGGCGCAGTATTTGGGTATTAATACTGAAAAAGTGAAGAATAATCTTTTTTTTCTTGCGTCTTTACTTACAGGTATGAGTGTTTCGGTATCCGGTATTATCGGGTTTGTCGGGCTGGTGATACCGCATTGTGTGCGTTTTATTACCGGGGCCGATCATAAAAAACTTCTTATAAGCAGTTACTTTATCGGCGGGGCTTTTCTGATTTTTTGTGATACTCTTGCCAGAACGCTTATCACCCCCCTGGAGCTGCCGGTGGGGGTAATAACCGGAGTTGCAGGCGGTTGTTTTTTTATTTTTATTTTACTTAAAAAGACAGGATAAAGACAGGCTATGCTGCAGGTAGATAAACTCTGTTGCGGATATGATAAGAAACCGGTCCTTGAGGATATTTCTTTTAATATAAACCAAGGAGAGGTGGTAGGCATAATCGGCCCTAACGGCGCGGGGAAAACGACACTTTTTAGAGCGATAACTAAGCTCATAACACCTCAAAAAGGAGAAATATTTCTTTTTGGAAAGAATATGGCACAGATAAGCGCGGAAGAGTTATCCCGTAAAATTGCGGTTGTTTCTCAGGATATAAATTTTGTTTTTAATATGACTGTGCGCGAGTTTGTCGCGCTTGGCAGGATCCCCTATCAGCAGAGGCTGCAGTTTTTTGAGTCAAGCTCTGATGAACATATAATTGACTACGCCATGAAGATAACAGATGTATACGAACTCAAGCACAGGGATATAAGCACCTTAAGCGGCGGAGAAAGACAGCTGGCTATTATTGCTAAAGCCCTGGCGCAGCAGCCGCAATTGATATTGCTTGATGAGCCTACGGTATATCTGGACATTTCTCATCAGGTGCAGGTACTTGATCTAGTGAGAAGGCTTAACAGAGAAAAACAGCTTAGCGTAATAGTTATCCTGCATGAACTGAATCTGGCAAGTGAATATTGCGACCGGTTGATTTTACTGCATAAGAGGAAGATACATTCTTTAGGCGCTCCGGATGAAGTGCTGAATTACCGGA
The DNA here is from genome assembly GCA_016213925.1 of Candidatus Omnitrophota bacterium. GTDB lineage: Bacteria > Omnitrophota > Gorgyraeia > B26-G9 > B26-G9 > JACQZH01. The sequence goes on from JACQZH010000002.1 coordinate 24,860, forward strand.
CAATTGAAGAGGTTTATAATACCGTGGTTGTTGTCCAGCCGAATCCGGTTTCTAAAAAACCTAATGTACTGATCGTTCCGGGAATGCAGAAAAACAGGAGAAAGAAATGAAAAAGCAAGGTTTGGTGCAGATTTATACCGGAGATGGTAAAGGCAAAACTACCGCGGCTGTAGGCCTGGCGGTAAGGGCTAACGCGCAAAAGTTTAAAGTTTGTTATGTTAGTTTTCATAAGGATCCGCAAAGATGCGGATACTCGGAAATAAAAACTTTAAAAAAATTAAAGATAAAAGTTTTTTGTTTCGCAAAAACGCATCCTTTATGCGGTGATATAAGCGCGTTTAGAGAAAAAACAAAAAAACAGTGCGTGGAAATCTTAAGGCCGTGGTGTTTAAAGGGGCTGGAATTGATAAAGGAAATTTATAAACAAAATAAATTTGATATGCTTATTCTTGATGAAATGAATATCTGCGTAAGGGACGGGTTTTTGAAAGAAAAAGAAGTCCTATTTCTGCTTGAAAATAAGCCGGAGAAACTGGAACTTGTTTTGACCGGCAGAGGCGCGACAAGAAAGATGATAAAAAAAGCAGGCCTTGTAAGCTATATAAAGGAAGTGAAGCATCCCTATCGAGAAGGAGTGCAAAAAAGAAGGGGAATAGAATATTAATTCAGGGGATGGGGGAGGGAGGAGGTGATACCGAAAAAATTATTTTGATTGTTGATTGGATTATCTGTGGAAAATATTAATGTTTACTCATACCGGCAAAAGAAGTCTTCGTGAGATTCGAAGCGCTGCCCCGCAACGGTAATAACTTAGCGTGTAGCGTATAGCGTATAGCGAATAGCGGATAGTTTTCTAAACGCTAATCGCTAGCCGCTAAGTGCTAAGTTGAGCCCGGACGATTGTTGGAACATGAGAATCCTCGAGGGAGGAGAAAGGAATAAAATGAATAGGAGAATGGTCGCCTGTATTGTTTTGTGTTTTATGTCAGTTTTTTTTGCGGGCAGTTTAAAAGCGCAAACAGAAACAACAAAATATAATCTCGGCCAGGTTGTTGTAAGCGCGACAAAAACCGAAGAATATGTTTCGGGCATAGGCGCGAGCGCGACTGTTATTAGCAGCGAAGAAATCCGCAAAAGCGCAAAACCGACAGTTTTTGAAATCTTAAAGGATGTCCCGGGGGTGTCTTTAACAAAAAGAGGCGGATTTGGCGGAGGCGCTAATATTTATTTAAGAGGAACTAAGCCAGGGCATACGCTTGTTATGATAGATGGAGTGAAGGTAAATGACCCGATAGGAGTCGAGCGTTCCTGTGATTTCGCGCATATAAGCGCAAATAATATTGAGAGGATCGAGGTTATCCGGGGTTCGCAGAGCACATTGTACGGGCCTGAGGCAATCGGAGGGGTTATTAATATTATTACCAAAAAAGGCAGCAAGGGAGCCCAAACGGATTATTCTATTGAAGGCGGGTCTCATAATACTTTCAGTGAGTCACTGGCAGTAAGCGGAGCGAACGAGAAGCTGAATTATTCTTTATCGGTTTTTAGGAAGGATTCCGACGGGATTTCCATGGCAAAGGATACTCAAGAAGACGATTCTTATGCCGGCACCACGGTATCGTCAAATTTCGGCGCCCGGATTTTTGATAATAGCGAGTTGTCTTTTGTCATGCGTTATACCGGAGCGGATTATGATATTGATGACGGCGCGTATGAAGATGACCCTAATTACACTTCTGAATGGGAACAATATAGTTCCAAGCTCGCGTTTAAGCAGGACATCAATGAAAACTGGGATCACTGCCTGGCGTTTTCTTTTATGGACATTGAAAGGTCTAACCTGGATTTTCCGGACGCGATAGACGCGGGGGATGATTTGGAAGATAAATATACGGGAGATAACAGGAAAATTGAATGGCAGCATAATTTTTCATTTTGGGAGAACCTGATGCATACCTTCGGAGCTGAGCATGAAAAAGAACGCGGGACTTCGGATTACCGATCAGGGGCATTTACAGACAGGCTTGACCGCAGGAGCATAAGCAATTATGGTTATTATTTTCAAAACCAGTTGAAGGCAACCGATAATTTTTCTGTTTTGCTCGGGGTTCGTGCCGATGATCATGAAATTTTCGGCAAGCAGGAAACCTACAAAGCCTCTTCGGTGTATTCGTTAAATAATGGGCAAACCCGCATTAAGGGGAATTGTTCGGCCGGTTTTAAGGCGCCTGCGATTTATCAGCTTTATTCAAGTTACGGGACAAGTAATTTATCCCCGGATAAAAGCAGAAGTTATGATTTCGGTTTTGAACAGGAGTTTTTTGAAAATAAATTAAATTTTAGTACAAGGTATTTTTATAATAACTTTAAAAATATGGTTGAGTTTGATATGACAGACTGGAAATATAAAAATATCGGCAGGGCAAAAACCGACGGCTATGAGTTAGAAACGGATTTTTCTGTTTTTGATGGCTTGAAACTAGCGGCTAACTACACTTTTTTGCGGGCAAAGAACAAGGACAACGGAAAGACTCTGGCGCAAAGGCCAAGAAACAGCGCGAATTTTTCCGCGGACTGGGGATTTCTACCTAAGTGGAATGTTTTCATGAACGCTAATTATAGCGGAGCGCGTTGGAATGACGCTACCAATGCGAACAAACTAAAACATTTTTTAACCGCGGATCTGGCTCTTGCTTATGAAATAAAAGAAGATCTTGGCTTAAGCTTTCGGATAGTAAATATCTTTGACGATAAATATCAAATTATCAGAGGTTATAATACTGAAGACAGGTCATGTTATGCCGGCATAAAAGGTAATTTTTAATTAAATGGATAATAGGAGAATAATGGCTGCTGCGTTTATGTTTTCTATGGCAGCGCATGCGATTGCGGGCGCTGCCATAGGGAACTTTTTTGACGGTTCTTTTGACAAAAAAGCAGTTTTTCCCAGAACGGAAATTATTTTAATTAAGGAAAAAGAGATTCCGGCATTATTGCCGGATATCGATATGATTGGGAAGGAGAAAAAACTTGGACAAAGCGCGAAAGAGGAAAAACCAAAAGAAACCAAACAAGAACAGTTCCAAGATGTTTACGGCCGGATAAATTTGCCTGCGGAAGAAAAGACGGAACATAAACAGGATGTTGCTGCAAAAGAGGCAATGTTAAGATACCAGGATAAAGTTAAACAGCGCATTGAAGCGCGCCGCAGGTATCCTGCGCAGGCAAGGCAAAAGAAAATAGAAGGAACAGTAAATATTTCTTTTTCAATAATGCGCGATGGGTCCTCTCAAGAGGCTAGGGTAGCGCAAAGTTCAGGTTGTGATATTCTCGATAAGGAGGCAGTGGATACGATTAAACGAGCTTGTCCATTTTTGCCTTTACCGGAAGAGATAACAAGTGATTCTATAGCAATATATGTTGCTATAGTATTTGCTTTAAATTGACAAAGTTATGCGGATAAGAGTACAATATCATTGAGGTTTATCGATAAGAGAAAGATATTATGAGTAAAAAAGCGGTAGTTATTCTGGCTGAAGGTTTTGAAGAGATGGAGGCGGTAATACCCATAGATATTTTGCGCAGGGCGAATATTGATGTTTTGGCTGCCTCTGCCGCGGATAAACTTCTTGTGTGCGGCTCCCGAAAAATCATAATACAGGCTGATGTACTGCTGAAAGATATTATAAACGAGGTTCCGGATATTTTGCTCCTGCCTGGGGGCAGCCAGGGGGCAATCAACCTTTCGCATTCGGAAATGGTGATTGACTTTGTAAGACGATGCGCGGCTGAAGATAAAATTATAGCTGCTATTTGCGCCGCGCCGGCTTATGTGCTTACTAAAGCCGGAGTTTTATCCTTAAAGAAAGCGACTTGTTATCCCGGCAGTGAAATAAGATTCAGCAAAGATACGGTTTATGTCAACAAAAAAACAGTGATTGACGGTAATATTATCACAGGCCAGGGGCCTGGAGCGGCTTTTGCTTTTGCTTTAGCAATCGTTGAAAAAGTTTATGGGCAGAGCAGGGCTAAGGAAGTTAAAGATAAAGCCCTGATAACCGGGGGATGAAAAAGGGAGGACAATTAAGTGGAGCAAAAAAGAAAACATATGCGTGTTGAAGATTTAGTAGAGGTAGAATTTGTTTCAGTTGCTTCTGAAGCTACGGTTATTATCAAGACCAAGACCAGGGATATCGGCGCCGGCGGGGTAAAGGTATACTTAAACCATAGAATCTTTCCCGGGACTAAACTGCAGTTAAATATAAAAATTCCCAATGAAAAAACAGATATCCAGTCAGAAGCTGAAGTTATCAGCGCGGACTTGATCGGTGTTATCGGTGATAAAGGCCAGGAGCGGTTATATGAGACCAGGCTTAAGTTTATTAAAATGGAAGCACAAGACAAAAATAAAATTATCCGTCATGTTTACGGATGCCGGAGAAAACAATTGATTGTAAAAAAATAAAGAGATTTGGCCTAAAAAGTGATGAAGCCCCTGCTTTTTAAGTCCGAGGGGCATCTGGGATCAAGGAAAGCGAAAATGAGTGTTTTAAACGCCAAGTTGAGTTTTGCTTTTTTATGCGATTATGCTTCGGTAAGCCGCGAAGGCAAGCTTAGCTTGAATGGAATTTTTGAAAATATTAATGCGCGGGCTTTTCCCGTGCATCATCCGCTGATGTATATCGTCGCTAATATTATCGGAGTGAATGATAAAGATAAGTTTACTTGTGAACTGACATTGGAAAGCGATCCAGGCAATAAATTGGCAGTTATTGCGCAGGAAGTTACGATTAATCAAAACCGCAATTTTGGATTTATCGGCCAGTTTATAAATATCCGTTATGATGTGCAGGGCAAGTACGCGGTGAAATTTTATATCGATAATAAAGAAATCGGGACACATTGTTTCTATCTCAGGCAAAATTGACTAAAGGTCAAACCAGCACTGCTTTTACCATGCCTCTTACTGAATTAGTTAAATATATTTCATCTGCTAATTTAAGGTCATTAATTGTGATGACCCTTTCTTTTATTTTTCGGGGATTATTTTCGATGAGGAACTGACGGTAAATCCCTGGTAAAAGGCCGCATGATTCTGGCGGGGTTAGCAATAAAGAACCCTTTTTAATAAAGATATTTGAAATCGCGCCCTCGGTGATTTGGTTTTTCGTGTTTACAAAAATTACGTCGTAATATCCAAGTTGATGGTATTTTTGGTATTCCTTATTGTAAAGCAGCCGGTTAGTTGTTTTATGATATAAAAATGTATCGTTAGAGTTTGTCTTGTATTTTGATAAAATTATTTTATTGAGAATGCTCTTGTTAGGCAAAGACAAGGCTTCGCGTTCAATTTTTATACGGTTATTTATAGAAAGTAAAAAGCGTACCTTATAATTGGATTTTTCGCAAAAAGAATGAGAATAAGCAAATAGTTGTTTTCTTACCTCATTTTCCTTAAAAGGGAATCCAAAAAAACAGGCTGATTTTTTTAAGCGGGCTAAGTGCGCGTCAAGCAGCAGAAATCCTTTCTTTTTCGACCAGCGCATTGTTTCTATCAGCTCAAAGGTAGGTGTTTTAAGAAACCGCGCTTTTAAGTTGCTTTCTTTATATTCAGAATAAGGGTCAGAGCTGTATGTAATTCCGCTGCCGATACCCATTTCGCCTTTTCCTTTTTCAAGGAGTATAGTCCGAATTACGACATTAAAAACTCCCCGGTTTTTCGGCCCCAAAAAACCAATTGAACCTGTATAAATTTTTCTCGGCTCCAGCTCAATTTTTTTGATTAGTTCCATGGTATGGATTTTCGGCGCACCGGTGACAGAGCCGGAAGGAAAAATACTGGAAAATAACTTTGAAATATTTATGCCTGGTTTTAAGCGGCTTTTGACTGTGGATGTCATTTGTAAAAGAGTTTTATATTGCTCGATGCTAAACAAGCGCTGGACTTTTACGCTGCCGGTTTTTGAAATTTTTCCCAGGTCATTGCGTAAAAGGTCAACGATCATAATATTTTCCGCCTGGTTCTTAGGATCGTTTTTTAATTCAGTACTATTTTTTTTATCTTCGTAAATATTTTTTCCTCTGCAAATGGTACCTTTCATCGGCCGGACAGTTATATTATTTTTGTTCAGGCGGAAGAATAACTCTGGTGAAAATGACAAAATATCAAAGTCAGGGGTTTTAATCAAAGCGGAATAGTTAACCGGCTGCCTGTTGCGTAGTTCCTGATATAGGGCAAAAGGACATCCGCTAAAAGAAAATTTATATTTCATAGTGTAGTTTACCTGGTAAGTATCGCCGTTTTCGATAAATCTTTTTATTTTGCTGATATTATTGAAATATTCAGGACGGGAAGTATTAAGTTTAAGTTCAGAAATTTTATATTTTTCCGCGTAATCAATTATCTGGAGATTAAATTTTGCCGCGTGAGGTATTTTGTAATGCGGCGCATTATTAGAAAAAACATTGTTTCTGTGATTAAATATCAGGGGTTTTTTAAAGACGCCCATCCAGATAAGGGGGAAGTCATATTTTTCAGCTGGTTCGAATTTTCCAGAAAAGGCATAGCCTGTCTCATAAGCGATAAATCCGCAAATATAATACCCCTTGCTTGTTGCCTGCTGGAGTTTTTTAAATGCCGCTTTAATTTTTTTAGTTTCAAAACAACAGACAATAGACATAGGGTCAGTGAAAACATATGAAAGATAGTTTTCTTTGTCTGGCGTTACGCTTTCCATGAGAATGAATGTCTGCTGATTTTTTAGGGAATTTAAAATATTTTCTAAAGGAAATTTATTTTTCATAGTTTTACCCTGCGAAATAAAAACCACCCGGCGAATCTGGGTGGCTGTTCGAATATCTCTTTTTCTGGTGCAATTATGAAGTATTCGAGGTAAAGCTTGTCATAATTCGTTAAATATTAGTATAATAGATTTTTGTATTGAGTCAAGCAAAAACAATAAATTAATTCGTCAGCATAACATATTTTATTTCAATTTGTTACGTTAAATATTCAGATATATTTTCTTGATGTTTTTTAGGTTTAATGGTATACTTTATATAAACTTTTGAAAAGAGCGGTTCATGATTTAAAAGGCGTATATGCATGATAATAGAAGAATGAAACATAAGTTAACTTTTGGCTTAATTGCGTTTATTTGCCAGGTTAGTTTGGTTTATTCTGCAGCACAGGCCAGCTGGCTTAATCGGGATGTTGCGCAAGATTATTTGCAGCAACGCTATGGTGACCAAAATAAAAATAATCATAATAGTACCAAGCATAACAATATAATTGTAATCAAAAAAACAGATAAGGAAACCGGCCTCCCCAATAACCAGAACATAGAAAAGATGATAATGCCTCTTTTGAACAAATCTTCTGCAGAGAAAAGTTCACAGCAGGATCTAAAACAACAAACAGCTAGCGGATTAAATGTATCCGGCGCTGATTTACAAACGAAAGTGAAACTTTTAAAAAGCATGGATTGTTCCCAATCTGAAGCCGCGGTTAATTTAATCGGGGTTAATGGCGGAGGGCATGCGGTAAAAGATGTTTCTAACGCGCTCAAAGAAGCGGGATATAACCAACAGAAGGTTGATAGATTCCTGGGGAGTGTTGTAGATAGGTTAGAGCAAAATCTGGATTTAAATAAGATGCCTACGAATAATGAGCAAAATACTCGGATTGATTGGAAACAGCAGAAGACAGTCGCGCAAACCGGCCAGCAGAAACTTCAGGAGCAGAATAAGCCGGCGGATAGCAAACAAAACGAAATTTATTCCAATCAGCAGTTAGAACAGCAAAAGACAGTCGCGCAAACCGGCCAGCAGAAACTTCAGGAGCAGAATAAGCCGGCG
>JACQZH010000003.1 GCA_016213925.1 Candidatus Omnitrophota bacterium
AATTTGAAGCGGCCAAACTGCGTTTGCAAAATAGCATATCAATAGAATTTTTTAGGAAATTTTCTAAGGAAAATTCTGTTGTGTTGATAAATATAGTTCCTGGAGAAAAGGTAAGTATAAATAATGGGGGGAATGAATTTGGCCTAATTATTAATGTTGGAGCCGGACTGCTTTTGTCAGATAAGGATTACCTTGCTCAGGAGATTGAAAAAGCATTCGATAATTTCAAAGGCGCGGTTTTAAAAGGAGCGGCGGATATGGAGATAAACGCTAAAAAAACGCTAAAAGATACGCCGGTGTTATTATTAGACTTTTTCGATAACGATAATGAACGAACAAGCATGATATCCGGGCCGTCTCTAGGGAATATATTTCTGGCAATGGGTTTGCGTAAAAAAGGTTTCTTAAGGGTTGGCTTTGACCGGGGGGATATAAATAGCGGAAACGAAGATATTATAGAAAGGATTAAAAAAGAAAAGATAAAAGTTCTCGGGATATCAATAATTACTCCGCATATAGAGGAGTTGAAAGCGGTTCGGGAACTTGCAAAAAAAATAAGGCAGGCGAACAAAGATATTATTATTGCGGTTGGCGGGCCTTCGGTTAGTTTGGCTTTGGACCTTATTGCTGTGCATATTCCGGAAGCTAATATCATTGTTGCCGGTGAGGCCGAGGAAGCTTTCCCAAGTATACTTTCCGCCTTGGCCGGTAATAATGCAAGCGAAGATATCCCGCTAGATTATGCAGCAACCTTGAAAACATTTTTTGGGACTTATTTAAGATTCGGGCAGACGTCGTTTGCTGCGCATTTAGATTATCTGAACTACTTTTCATCGCTGGATAAGGTTGTTGAAAGTATGAAAATAGAGTTTAGTTTTTTAAAAGAGGAAGCTATTAAAAACGGGATGGTGTTTATTACAAGCCGCGGATGCCCCTATAAATGTACTTTTTGCGCGCAGATCATGGGGACGCAGTACCGGACGTTTTCCCCTGAAAATATAAAAAAGATTTTTTCGGAATATAAAAAACATGTACAGGCTCTATTTAAAGCAAAAAAGATATCACAAACAGAGATGACTAAGGCGATGGTCATAGATTTTGTGGATGATGACTTTTTTCTTAATAAAACCAGGGCAAAAGAAATATTGAAAGAAATTAAAACACTTGGTTTTTCCTGCCGTTCGATTAGTGTTTCTGTACGGAGTTTTTTTAAAAGCCGGGATGGCAGGAGGGTTATTGACCGCGAAATATTTGAGCTTATTGCAAAGTTAGGTTCGTTAGATAAGATCTATATTGGAATTGATGGTTTTACAGACTCGGAATTAAAAAGGCTGGGCAAGGGCGGGAAGAGCGGGTATACTCTTGAAGAGGCTAAGCAGATTATAGCTATGTGCCAGGAATATGATATAAAATGTACGAGTTTTTTTATTTTAATAAATTCGCAGACCGCCTGGGATGATTTTTGGGAAGCATTATTTACGCTGGATATTCTTGCCCAGGAAAACGCTTCCTTTGGAATCTGGGGGAACTCTTTTCTTGAGTATTACGTGAATACTCCGGCTTTTTTTCAACTTGTATCAGCGCCTGATTTTGACCAGGATCTGCTCGTGACAAATAAAATGACTGTCAAGGGGTTCCCTGAATACGGCATTATTTTCCCGGTAATTTATAAAGACGGATTAGCGAGGGTTTCGGCGCAAATGGTTGCAGAAAGGTTTACTGCTTTAACGAAAGTATCGCAGGATATCCCGGTTAAGGCAATACTTTCTGAAGCTATGGCGTATATGCTTTTATATAGCGATAAAGACGGCTATGGTATGGGGAAAAGCTTTGCGCAAAGAAAACGTGTGATTGGCTTATTCGATGAATTTATCAGCAGAAGATTAGAAATAGTAGAAGAATATTTGTCCAAAAGTGAAAAAGAAATTTGGTTTGCGTGTAATTCTACTTCCAGGAAAGATAATAATGAGCTAGCGGAATTTGTGCTTTCTCTGGAAAGCCTGATATTGATGAATGAAATATTTGATTCCTTGAATATCAAGCTCGCAAAAAATAAAGATTTGAGAGAAGCTCTTACGGATATTACGCCTGGAGTAGAGGCAGTATCAGCAACACTAAGCAATTATGCAGGTGAACCTCAAATTACGATGTTTTCGCGGTATTTGGAAAAAGCGGCGAATGTATTAAGCGGCGATATTTCGCGTTGGCGCTATCTGGGTGAGAGATTCAGGCTGGGAGAAACTTTATTTACTCAATTAGAAAAATGGATTAAGGCAGGTGTCCCTGAAGAGAGGATAATAAATAATCTCAATTTGTCAAACCCGGGATTAAAAAGCGCAGTGTTTAACGCTCTTAATATACAGGAACAGGATTCCGGGCAAAAAGTTATTGTTAGAAAAACAAACAGCACTAAATTTGAAAAATTAATAGCACAGGCAATATAAATGCGCTTAAAGTAAGAAGCGGATAGCCATAGTCCAAAAATCAAAAATCCATGATTTATTATTGCTGCTTAATGGTTTCCCCATGTTTAGTTAGCATATCTTATTGAAATACAATAAGTTACATTCACGAAAATCCTCTAAATTATTGGCAAAATTCCTTAAATCATGGTATACTTTTAAACCTTTTTTAACTGGACAGAACAGGAGTTAACTTCTTTATTTTAAAATAGTTAAAAAATGAAAACGCGGATAAACTTAGCTCTTATAGCTTTAAAATTTTAAAATTATGAATAAGCTAATAAAAATAATTTCATTTATATTGGTCCAGATGTTCTTATTTCTGAATCTTCCTTCTGCCGGGATGGCAAATATTCTTGGAACAGAAGATAAAGCGCTTAAAGGCTATTTATCTGCGCGTCTTTCGTTAACCAGCAGGTCTTTAGAAAAAGTATTTGCGTATTATCAGAGTAATGGGCAGTCTTTCGTAAGGCGGATTGATTTGCAAAATAATGAAGAAGGCAGGATTTTAACAGCAGAGCAACAAGTTGAGCCTGCGTGGATAAAGGCGCTGATCGCAAATAGCGGCGCGTTTTGTTCCGGACTGATGGTGTTAGGTGTTGCCTGTGTTATCGTGAAATTGTCAGGAGTTGATTTTAACTTTGCGGATATGGTAAATAACTGCGGGCAATTAACGCAAATGGCAGATAATAGTTTATTCATAGGAATTATTGATATATTCAGCGGGCCAAAGGAATACCGGCCGGCCCTGAAAAAAGAAGAAAACCCATTAGTGCCGAAAATTCCACCGGCAACAGAAAGCGTTGCTTTAAATAATGGAAGGCAGGAAGGAAAAACCGCGCCGGGTTTAAAGAAAAGACAGGAAAAACTTTATCCGGTAGGAGATGTTTTAAAAGACAGTGTTACTTTGAGCGCGCAGGCAATAGAATTGTATTCTTTGCAAAGTATTGCGCAATCGATATAAATAGACGCAAGATACAGGCTGCAAGATGAAAGACAAAAGCAAGAAACGAAAAGCTTAAATTGAATGAGAAACTATTCGGTATTTTTATTATTTTTTTGTCATGAGTTTTGTAGCATGAGGCTTGGAGCTTAATTAAGATTATGAAAAAAATACTAAAGATAACTTCAATACTATTAATTCAGGCTCTTTTTATAAGTACTGCCTCTATCGGTGCTTGCGCGGGGAATAGTTATTTATCCCCTAAGGTGCAGATAAATGCTGGTTTATTTCAGAATGATTTTTCTCAAGCCGGCGTCAATAAACTAAAAATTGCGGATGCTTTTGAAGTGCTGGCGTATGAATTATGTAATAAAGGGGTGGATACAGATAGCGTAACGCTAATGTTTCTTGGCATACATGAAGCGGATAATCCGGGAAAAGTATTGACTGAGTTAATGGATATAGCTGATTTATTGGACTTTTCCCAAACGCATACCAGCCTAACCTGGTATTTAAAAGCCATAATTTCTTCAGTAGTCGGGTCAAAGGATATTAAAAATTTTATTAATGAATTAAATGCTTCTACTAAGGCTCTGGCATATTTTTTAAAAGAGCTTAATAAGAAAGGGATCGATGACGTTTTTGTTCAGCAAATTTTAGAAAACATTTTAGCAAGCCCCGGTATCCTGGAAAAGGTCAGGATGTTAAATCGCATAGTGAAGATTATTGAATTAATAGGCATGGAAGAGGACTCTTCAATATCAATAATTATGGCTGCGTCTTATTTAGACGTTGTTATGCTGAACAAAGCTTTGCTTGGTGTTAAAAATATTGTTAAAAATTTACCGCAAATAGAACCTGACAAATTAAGTATTGAACAAAAATTCCGTGAATTTAAGAAACAGGGAAAATTATTAAGAAGAATTGTCGCTGTTTATGATCCACAAACGGGCAGAGGAATAGGCAGCGCTTTTGTCGCGCAAGAGACAAAAAATCATTATATTCTTTTTACAAATTCGCATGTAGCTGGCGGGCATGACGGGCTTATATTGAAAACAAATGGCGATGGGGCGCAACTAATCGGAAAAGCGGATGTTTTAATAAAACATAAAAACAAAAGCCCTTTATTTGACGACATCGCGGTTTTAATCCTGGACAAAAGGCAGGCAGCAAAGAATGGTGTGAAACTAATTCCGATTGAATTTAGCGAGGATGTCAGCGATGGAGAGTTAGCTGTGTTGGTTAGCGGATATAATAGCACAGTATCAGCTGGGTGGTTGATTCTGATGGGCAATGCGGTTTTCTTAATCGGCGCTGAAAATATAAGAGGTGATTCAGGGGCTCCGATCATTGTAAAGAAAGGCGATGAATTTTTTGTTAAAGCGATAAATACCGCGGCAGGCCCGAAAGGAATGATTTTTTCCCAGGCGCATAAAGAAGAAATAATACGCTTGATTAAAGAGAAGGAAGTTTCAGAGGAAGGCAGGTTTATAATGGCGCTTTCTAAATATAGCAATGTTTTAAGTGGAAGTATTGATGCTGCGGCAAGTGTGAATAAAGAGTTGGAGGAATTGGGGAAAGTGTTTAGCTCTATCGGAACGGTTAATATGCCTAAAGAAAATTCAGGATTTAATTTTAGATTTATTCAGGAATCGATTTAGATACAGTGTTTAGCGGTTAGGAGAAAAACTACAAAGCTGTAAAGAAATAAGACATAAACGGCAACCATCTTCTGGATATCTCAATAGAAACGTATGATTTACGGTATATGGGTTATATAAAGTTATGAAAAAATTATTTCAAATAATTTCAATATGGTTAATTCAGGCGTTGTTTATTGCGCAAGCGCAAGCTTTACATGAGGCTTTTCCGGTTGAAGGAAATTTTAATTATCAGGATACATTATCAGCGCCGCTTAACATGCAGACGAATCAGATAAAAGGTGCTTTCATTGATTTAATTGGCTCTTTTACCGGACGCAAAGAAAAAATTATAAACAACGCTTTAATAAATGTTTTTTTTGAAAGGGATGCGCAGTATTATGGAGGTAATTTTAAAAGCAGGATTTTGGAATTTATTAATAGCAAAAATAAATTGGCCGGAGAAGTTATAAATAGCGTTGATGCGATGGATAAAAGAGAAATCACGTTTGAAGGAAAAAAGATTTTAGGAAATTTCAATAAGGAGCCGGTTAACCAAGAATGGAAGCCAAGGTTAGTTGCGAGATGGCAGGACTTTGTTAGGATAAGCACTCAGGGAGAATATGACATGCATCAGCTTGTATTCAATACTTTGGGCACGGCTAATATTCTTCTTCAAATGCCAACGGAAAATACTTCGGGGCTGGATGTTCAAAAAAACATCGAAAATGTCCGTAAACTTTTTAAAAATGCCTATATTATTCTATGCGCGATAGCAATAGAAGCCGAAGAGTTAGAAGCAGGTCTTGAGGCCTATGAACAGGATCTTAAATCAGAAGATAGTGAAGTGCGTTTACAGGCTGCAGTAGTATTCGCAGCTTGCGGCAGGAAAGATGACCCTTTGGTCAGGGATATCTTTAGGAAATCTGCGGTTGATGAAGCTTTAACTCTTGCGCAGAGGATTAAAGCGGCGGAATATTTAACCAAAGAGGAAATCAATCCAATAGGTTATCAAATAAGGCGTTTTAAGGAACATTATGATTTTATAGATAAAAGAAGCCTGGAAGTGTTAACTCAAGGCTCAATGCCAGGGCGAACGATAGCTGAAGCGGAAGAGCTTATTAGAGGAATTGAAAATATAGATAAAAGGCAAGCGGATATCCTAATAGAAAGGTTGAAAAAAATTGATTGGGAAGGCGCGCAATTAAGTAAGATTGTAAGAGGAATCGAATTTTTTAACGGGCTATGGAAGCAGCAGCTAAAAGAAGTTTTATGCTTGGAGCATGATTTCCATCAGGCGCAGGCGGAAGAACTTATGGATAAAGATGTGCCTGATGAGATTATTTTTTCTAGCGCTGATTATATCTGGGCGGCTATTTTCAGCCAGGAGGTCGTACAGCGTTTGCAAAGGAAAAATACCGTGATGCTGTCCGGAGACCGGGAATGGTTTTTCCTTGAGGCGTTTAAATTAGTTAGGCAATTTAGCGGGTATTCAATGCCGGATAGGGGCAACAGTATCAAAAGCATATTAAAAAATAAGTGGGAGAAATCAACAGCAATAAACAGGAATGTCAATATCTTTGATAATCTTAATCAAATGGGCTTATATAGGAGTAATTTTAAATCAGCGGTTACGGAAGAAGCGGTATTGGCTGTAGCAAATCAATTTATCAGCCGCGCGTATCTTGATGGAGATTCCGTGGAATTTTCTCCCGGGCCGTGTCTTGACAAAAGGGCAATTGCTGTAGGCATAGAGGCTAACCCGGCGGAAAAAAATGATGCAGTGCATATAAATCATGACACGGAATGGGCTTCTAAATACATCTGGGCTGCGTATCTTGCTTTGTATGAATATATTAAGCCGGAGACGTTTTCAAAGGTAATTTTTGATTATTATTACAGCCAATTGTCAAGCAATACAGGTAATCCTAACGGAATCGGACGCAGGATTTCTTATATCGGGATCCGGCTTGAGGATATTAAGGATTTAGATGAAGTGTTAGGGATATTCATCCCCTTGAGCATTGCTTTAGAAGCATATATGGATAAGGAAAATCAAAGCCTGGCTCAAATATGGAGAAGTTTTCGGTTAAAGTTTGAGGATATTGTCCGCGCGCAGAATGATGAAGCGCTTAATAAAGAATTTTTCCAGCAGGCAAGGATGAAAAGGTTTGTGGAATTGGTTTCAAAAAATAACCGGGATAATGAATTTTTTCCTCAAATTAAAAATCTGCTTGTTGAGACTTTGCATGATATCGATGAACAGCAAAAAAAAGACAAAGAAAAACCCGGATATTTAGAGAGCCGATTAAAACCGCTTAAAAAAAACGCGGTTACTTTGAATGAAGAGGTTAGTATTGTTTTTGGGCAGAAAAGGCAAGGCAGCACGCAGGCAGCGGTTTCTAAAACGCAGGTGTTATTGAAAAATGATAATACGCAGGAGCGGTTTTTAATTTCTCTTATTCCCCAAAGGGCTCCGGTTGCCGGTATAATGAAAAGATACATCAGTATCCGCGGAAAAAAATACTGGGTGTTTAAAGAGAGTATCCGTGAGTCGGGAAATCATAAAAATTCGTTTAATTACCAAAAAGATAAGAATCAAAGATATATAGTTTTAAACGGAAGAAAATATATTGAAACGGATAAAGGGCTGCGGGAAGAAAGCACAGGAAGAAATTTTTTGTATATGCGCCAGGGGTTTAAGCATTTAATTTCTTCTTCGATCGATATGGGAGGCAGAACCTACAGGATCAGCCGGGACGGGATTACTGATGCCCTTACGCGGAAGAAATTTTACTTTAAAAGAGATGGGCAGGGGAAGTTGATTGTTGATTTGAAAGAGATAACCGGCAATACGCAATTAGCTAATTTTTTTGATTTCCCAAAAGTTATTAAAAAACCGGATTTGCCCCTTTCTCCGATGTTTTTACCCCAGGAGACGATTCTTTTGGGGCAATCAATTTGAAGCGGTTTTACCAAGGAGAGAGCAGTTTGTTATGAAGCATAGTTTTTGTGAAGAATTTAAAAAGAAAATTGTAATGGGGTTATTGCAACTACTTTTACTTTGCAATTTAGCTTATGCGGAAAACTTTGCCAATCCCGATAGTTTTAAAACATATGACTGCTTGTCTCCTGGTTTAAATATCAATAACTTCAAAAATGTGTTCATGGCGGTAAATAGGCCGGCAGGAAGCGCGGCCTTTGCAGATAGGTTAGCGGATTCTTCGTTGTATGCGGTAAATCCATTGCTTGCTTCGTATCTAACCAATGCAAATGATTACAATTTTTTTGATTTGGTTAAAGAGGGATATGAATTTGGCATCCGCGAAGAGATTGATGAAGAAATGGGAATATTACGCGTGAAAGTAGAAATTTTTCAGCATGGGGAACGAGTAAACGGGAAAGAGCTGTCGTTTTTGGTTTTCTTTGAGTTTAAAACAATAGTTGTGGAAAATTTTTATCCGGAATTCACCGAAGGAAAGAACAATAGAAACAGGCAGAATAAAAATGGGAAGGGAAGAGCACTGTTAAGTTATTTATTGTCTATCCCCGAGTTTGAAGATTATGAAATAATATCTGTCGCGGAGGAGCCGTTTCAAAAATCAGTGCTTAAAATGCCTGTTTATCAGCCCATGGCTGATATCGAAGGGGTTACGGTTTATGAAAGAATAAGCAAACAGAGGCTGGATAGCATGGGAAGCGCTAAAGCTGCAAATCCTGCTTTGGAAAAACTGCAGGAGATTTGGTTTCAAACAACTATATACGCGAAAATTCCTAAAGCAGAGGCGATATTAAATACTTCTAATGTTACAGATCAAGCGATATAGCGTTTGTCTAAAATAGCTTGTAATTCCAAAAAATACTTAGCTCCTAGACAGGCAATGAAAGAGTTAAGTTTCTCTGGACAAGTCAATTCTTATCCCAAAATTTGCAATAGAAATTATTTTGCGACGAAAACTATCTGCACGAAAAAGCGCGGGCAAATTTTGCTATTGCAAAATTTGGGTTTATATGTAAAATGAAACCATGTACTCCAGAATGCTTAGCTCTCTCAACAATAAAAGCTTTCTTGAAAGATTATCCTTTGGGGGGATTTTTTTCTATTGCAAAATCCGGGTTTAAGTGAATTTTGGCGGTATTTTCATTGCGTGGAGAAATTTAGATGCCTATTTACAATTCCAAACAAAAAGTCAGGTCAGGGATGCCCTTGGGCGGTATCGGCGCCGGAAAGCTTGAAATAACTCCTTATGGAACTATAGATTATATTACTTATCAAAATAACTGGTCAAACCCCATAAAAAATAAGACTAATGAAAAAGAGTGTAAGGCACAAGGTATTGCCGGCCTGCATTTCGCGCTTTATGTGAATACAAAAGCCGCAGTAATCTGTAAGCTTTTGCAGACGGAGAAAATAAAAGATTACAATACGGTAAAAGAGATTGATTTCAAGGCTGAATTTCCTTTTGCCCAGCTTACTTATAAGGAAAAGAATCTTCCGGTTAATATTAAACTAAACGCGTTTTCCTTTTTTATTCCTGAAGATTTAAAAAATTCCAGTTTGCCTGCCGCGGTTTTCGAATTTGAAGTGGAAAATATCATTGCTAAAGAAATTGAAGTAGGGTTGATGTTTTTGGGCAGGAATCTGATCAGTAAAAACTCTGTCGGCCGTTTTAACCAGGTACAAAGGGAAAATAATATCACCGGCATAGAGTTTTTGCATAAAAACCCTTTGGCTTTTGATGAATCTGCGGGAGATGCATTTGTCGGGATTCCTCACGCTATTGGCGATATAACTTATTTTTCCGAATGGAATATGCAAAAAGAAAATTTCTTTTTTGAGCCGAATGTCGGGCTTGATGCTTTTGAATATTTTCAAAAAGAGGGAAGGCTTCCTAATGTAAATTCAAAAATGCCGGCACAGAGCCAGAGCGTGGAACTGGGAGCGGCGCTGGCGGTAAAATTCAAGTTAAAACCGCGGCAGAATAAAAAAGTTCCGTTTATCTATTCCTGGCATTTCCCCAGGCATTTTCAAGGGCACTATTATGAAAAGAGTTTTAGGAAAAGCCGGGAAGTTGCGGCCTATGTAAATAAGAACAAGGATGAATTATCAAAAAAGACAGCATCTTTGCCTGTAATTCTGGATGAGATGGGCTTAGCTCCATGGTTCAAAGATGCTTTGATGAACAACTTATATATTTTATTTTCTTCAAGCTGGTTTACGCGCAAAGGTGATTTTACCATGTATGAAGCGCCTTTGATCTGTCCTTTGATGGGAACTCTGGATGTATATTTTTATGCTTCAACAGCGATTAGCTTATTGTTTCCAAGCCTGGATAAAAAGGCATTGCTTTTGTTTAAAAAGAGCATACGCAAGTCAGGATATATGCCGCATGATATCGGATATGAAAGGATTGATTTACCTTCCAACGGGACCACTCTGCCGCTGTGGAAAGATCTTAATTCAAAGTTTGTTCTGCTTGTATACCGCGCGTATCTTTGGTCAGGAGACCTAAAATTCCTAAAGGAGATGTACCCTGTTGTTAAACGGGCTTTTGAGTACAGTTTAACCCTGGATAAGGATGCGGATGGATTGCCGGATACTGAAGGATTTGATACGACTTTTGATACATGGGGTTTTAAAGGGGCAAGTTCTTATGCCGGCGGAGTTTTTTTAGCCAGCCTGCTGGCATTTAAAAGCATAGCTGAAGTTTTTAATAATAAAAGGCTAGGGCAGAAATGCGTAAAACTTTATCTAAAAGGAAGAGACTCTTTTGAAAAAAAACTCTGGAACGGAAAGTTCTATGTTACAGCCAGGAGCAAAGAACGGGTGTATGATTCTTGTATGGTGGCGCAGCTTAGCGGCCAATGGTATGCTTATTTGCTTGGATTAGGCAGAATGTTTCCGGAGGAAAATATTAAAAGCGCGATTAAGCATATCTTGATGCTTAATGATAAAGACTCTATATTTGGAGCAACGAATTCGGTTTTTATCAATAAAAAGAGGGATGTGGAATCATATCATTCCCAGAATATCTGGCCGGGTGTTTGTTATTCATTTGCCGCGTTAGCGATATACGAAGGTTTTATTAGGGAAGGGCTGGCGCTGACCAAAAAAGTTTGGAATACTCTTTCTGTAAAAAATAAAAACCCCTGGAACCAGCCTGATGTTATATTGACAAAAGACGGGAGTTTCGGATTTGGCGACTATTATATGCGCAATTGCGTTATCTGGACGGTTCTTTATGCCCTTGCCCAAAAAGATGAACAGGTGAAAAAAGGATTAATAAAAATCCGTAATCTTACAGCTTAAGTTTGTATTCTCTGGAAAACGGTTTATGAAAAAATGCTTCTAAAGTGTGAAAAATGTAATGACGTCCCGAATGTAAATGCTCTTTGGAGTATGCATCGGGACTCCGAAGAGAAGCATGAATATACGGCTTCATTCGGGGCAAAGCTGCGGGTCTAAAGCTTTAAGCAATGACAGCCGGGCATACCGACAACGCAAGAAAAGCCAAAACAGCCAAGCTGCCAAAGGTGATAAACGGAGCTTGGTTTTTATATTAATAAGGAAGGCTTTAATGAAAACAAGCAATTTAAGAAAAAAGATTTGGTTTAAAGTCATTAGCTTAAGTATGATGCAATTATTCATGCTTAATTCTATTGTTTTCGCTTTTGATTTCCAGGATTCTGCTTATAAGAATGATAATAGAAATGATTACAGGGATAAATTTAATAGCCAAGTGGCGATGCTTAATATCCCTGCTAATTCTGTAATCCCCATGTCTAAAGAATCCACCGCGCGTGATATAAATGATGTTTCAGATGTTGATTATAATCTTATAATTGAAAATTTGAAGGGATGTGATTTAAAGACTAAATGTGCGATATTAAAAACGGTTGGCTGCTCTGAATTGCAGGCAGCAACGAGGCTGACTGAAAAAGGATATAAAGCTGATGATGTGGCCAAAAGCCTCAAAGAAGAGGGCTTTGATCAGGAAAAGGTCGCTGACGCAATTGAAACTATTATAAAAAAAGAAAGAAATTTTTCGTCACAGGAAAATGTTTCTAAGAATACTTTAAAGACAAGCGCCGAGGAAGAAAAAGGAAGTGAAAAAGAGGAAAGTGAAGAGTATGTTGAACAAGGGCTAGCTTTGGAAAAAGATAAGAAAGAGCGCTTGGAAGTTAACCGGCAAATTGATTTTATCATTGAAAAAGAAGCAGAAAGAATAATAGAGAAAACGATTCGGGATGATGCGTTGCAACGGCAGGTTATTGAGGTTGTTAAGTTAATGCTTAATGAAGGCAAGCGCGGTGTAGTATTATTTGAGGTTTTAAAGAAATCCGGATTTTCCAATGAGAAGATTATCAGCGCGCTTTTATCAGTAGGAGTTGACTTAAAGGAAATTATTTCCATGTTCAAGCAGGCAAATATCAGCTGCGAAGATATTGTGAAGGCGTTATTTAGCTCCCAGTCCAGTTATTCTGCTAAGGAAATATATGCCGCGCTAATTGCCTGTGGTTACGATGATGAAGAAATTATCAGCGCTTTTAGAATATCCGGCATAGCAGCAAATGAAATATTGAAGATTAGTTCGGAATTAGGCCGCGATATGATCAATGTTGCTAAGGCTATGATTAAAGCAGGATTTAGCTATACGCAGATTGCAAAAGCATATTTGCTTAAAGCAATGAAATGGACTTGGGATAAGAGCGTTGACATTATTAACTGTGCGGTAAAGGCGTTTGACGCGTTTATTACTAATATCAGTAGAAAAATTTCTTCAAAAGAAGATTTGGCGTATACGCTTATTGTCGAAGACATACTTAATGCCGGAAAAGTTGTTATAGAAGATCAAAATGTTATGACAAGCATGTTTGCGATTAAGAAAGTCGCGAATGATTTTGGTGTTAATTTAGACGGATATAATATCGGACTAGAAACACTTAAAGAGCTTGAAAACGGAGCAATAATTAATCTGGATAATAATCACTGGGTAACTTTTGCCGGTGTAGAAAAGGATATGGTTACGATAATTGATAACGGCGAGAAAAAACAAATTTCTTTATTTGAATTGAAAATGCGCTGGGATAGCAATGCTTTGCTGGTAAATAAAAATAAAAGCGGTTTAAAAAATATTAATGATTTGAAAATGAGGCAAATCCGGGGAGGAAGAAGCGCAAACAACGCTTGGAAGGCTATTCAGAGAGAAGTTGGTAGAGAGAGGAAAGATCTTACAAAGCCGGTAGATGAATATACCGGCGAGGCAGAAGAGTTGTTGGGAGTGGATGAGTATAGGGGAAGCTCTAACTTTTTTGCGCAAATGTATGTAGATGGTTTTGATGCGAATGTTGCAATGGGAGAAATGAATAGCGGGATTACGGCAACAGAATCAACAGCGTTAGCTACTGAAGGCCAGTTTACGGATGCGTTTACAAATGCTGCCGAAACTCCGGATGAGTATTCAAGCGCTCCCGCTACAGATGAATTAATAGAAAAAGTTGACGGGATTAGCGAGGATATCGCGGAAGCTTTAAATATTGATGAGTATAGAAGCAGTTCAAACTTTTTCGCGAAGCTTCATGTGTCTTCATATGATGCTGTAGATATGTTTGTTGATGGGGAAGTAAATTATATGAAGTCTATGGCGTTAGCCGGTGAGGGCAAATGGGAAGAGTCATGGGATACGCTTTGCGTGGCGCAGTACCAGTTCAATGGAAATGCTTCGCAGGTTTGGATGGGGCTGATGAGTGAGGATGATGCCAGGGAAGTAGGTAAAGTGGTTAAGCCGATTATTACTGCTGTTTGCACGATTATCGGCGGATATTTAGGCGGGGATGAAGGCGCGGCGATTGGCGCTTTTGTCGGTACTTTGTGTTCTTCGATGTTTGATTATGATATGCAGCAGATGGCTAAAAATAATAATAATGTGGATGGATTCAATAAGGGGCTTGGGATATACGCTAAATACGCGGTGATTTCAGCAGCAGCTGCGTATTGTTCCTCATGGCTGGGCGGTGAGCTTGGAGATTGGTGGAGTGGCGGCAGTGAGGCTGCCGGAGGTACTGCGGGAGGGACAACAGGAGGAACTGCAGGCGGGGGGGCAACAGGAGGGGCTGTTGGCGGAGGCACTACCAGCGTAGGAACATCAGCTGGTACGGGCCAGGTAATAAGCGCTGCTGTGCAACAGGCAGTTAAGCAGTCTCTATCAAGCTATGTGCTTACTTATGGGCTGGATAAAGCCGGCGTAGATGACCCGTACTTAAGGGCGGCGATAATCGGGATTGTCGGTGCTTATAGCGGCAGTCAGGGCTGGGGAGTTGACACCCAGAGTATGGTTGAAGGATGTTTATCTAATGTGGCAATGGAAGGCATAAGAGAGCTTGGAGAAGATCAGGGCTGGGACCCGGCAATCACTGAAAGCTTGGCTGCGATTGTTGGCACTATAGTTACTTCTGCTGTTGATGCAGGATTTGACACGTATGCAGCGAGTAATAATAATGTTACTGAAACAGGAACTGACTCGGCTGTTACTGACAGTACAGAGGATGAATCAGAGCCTCCTGCGGGAGGTGATATTGTTTTAACTGATTCAACAGGTACAGTGAATACTTTTACCAATAGTTTTTCTAATAATATGAAAAATTCCGCAGGGGATCTTTGCGCGAAAATTGCCAGCAATATTGTTGTGGCTGTTGCTGAAAAAAATGGAGCAGGGCCTGAAGTTACGCAGATGCTTAGTTATGTAGCCAAAAGCCTTACTAAGGATGCGGTTAATGCCGGATTAAGTGAAAATGAAAAATTTACCTGGTCTGATGTGGGTAAGGCAGCTAAAGAAGGACAGAGCGCGCTGATTGTTACAGGCATGCGTAATTATCTTGTTGATCAATGCGGAATGACAGAAGAAGACGCGACAGCTGTCATATATTCAGCGATGGTTAGTGCGGATATGTCTGCGACAAACAATAACATAGGTAATGAAAATTCAAACTCGCTTGGGTTAACGCTCACGAATAATCTAAATAGCTTAGTCAATGGTCCGGGCTATGAGGGAAACGCGTATGATCGCGCCAGTTATACGAATACTTTTAACACTAACGCGGAAAACCTTGATAATAGCGTTAATAACAACGGGAATAGTTTTATAAGCGCGTATTCGAATTTAAAGAGCGAAGAGGTTAAAGGCCGGCAGATGAGTTATTCGATTGAAACTTTTGATACAATGATAAACGCTGCTGAGACTGGAGTTAAGCAGCATCTGGCAAAGAAGCAAGCAGAAAAGCAAAATATTGAGCTTGCACACAATAGCCTGACAGGACAACAATTGATTGAAACGTTTAAAAATGAGGAACCCGGATTGCATGTTTATGGCGATATGGATAATAATAAGCCGACAATGTTATTGATACATGGAGCAGGCGGTGAGCCGGCTGACTTTGCGTTTTTTGTGGATACATATCAGGGCGAGTATAATATTGTTTTTTATACATATAGTCAAAAAGATGATCTTGATCAGACCTCCAGCAATCTTATAGCTGAATGGGGAACTTTTACTAGTGAGAATGGAGTGGAAAATACTGTGGTAGTGGAGCATTCTTTTGGACAAACAGTATTTCGGAATGCCGTTATTAATGATGGAACAGGAGTGTTTAACAATGCAGACTCAATAGCATTGACACCAATATACGGCGGGGATGCAGGAGCAGAAGGCAGTTCAACTGGGGTGGCAGGGGTTGTTACCGGAGTCGCTGGATATGGCAATACAGTTAACGCAGTAGATCCTTTAGGAGAAAAGTCGCAGTCATTATACAGTTCAAATAACCTTAATCTGTTTAATGAAAGAGTAGGTTCTAATAATGTTATAATGATACAAGGTGATACGCATAGCCCTAATAATAGTTCTTCGGAAACTTTTACTAATAACTGGCAAAATGCGTTTAATTCTGCTAATATCTCGGTATCCTTAGAACAAACAACCACATATTCGCATACTGAAGCTTTAGTCTCGCCAATTGCTCGAGAGGTTTTTGATGACATGCTTAGAAACCGCTGAGTATGTTCTAATCAACTACAAGAAAATCATAATTAAGAGATATTTATTCACTGTGTAAATTTGAAACCCTTAAGAGAATATGGTATAATTACACATTATGCCGATAAGAAATATCGCGACAAATAAGCGCGCTTTTCATGAGTATGATATCATTGAAAAAATAGAAGCTGGGATTGAGCTAAGAGGAACGGAAGTAAAATCCTTAAGGGAAAATAAGCTTGATTTAAAAGACAGTTTTGCCCGGGTAGAAAGAGGAGAGGTTTTTCTTTATAATTTATATATAAGCCCTTACGAAAAAACTAGTTATGATAATACTGATCCGCGCAGGGTAAGAAAGCTGTTGCTGCATAAAAAGGAAATAACAAAACTTATCGGCAAAACAGCACAGAAGGGTTTTACCTTAATTGCTTTGTCGGTTTATTTTAATGAAAAAGAGAAAGTAAAAATAGAGCTTGCCTTGGCTAAGGGCCGGAAGCTGTATGATCAAAGAGAAAAGATAAAAAATAAAGAAGAAAACCGGCGTATAAGAAAAATAGTAAAAATTAAGGATAAGAAATAACAGTAATATTTTTCTAAACCCTAAATTCGAAACACTAAACTCTAATAAAACTCAAATGGACAAAATTTAAAATCTAAAACAAAATAATTAATGTTTTGAGTTTATAATTTTTAGGTTGTGATTTGTTTAGAATTTAGGATTTAGAATTTAGAGTTTTATTTTTTTTGTTCTTTGAGATTTTGGGGGTGAAAGGTTTCGACTTAGGTGGATTTAGTAAGAGCAGCATGCCGAGGTGGTCGGGAGGCCTCGTTAAACACCTGGCAAACAAATAAACGCAAAAGCTGAAACGGAAGTTCCAGTAAGCGTGGACGCGCTTCTTTCGAAAATCGGTGAGGGTATTTCTCATCCTGTTTTCGGGGGATTTGTTCCCGCTGCATGTGTTGCTTTAAGATAAAGCAGCCCGTTTGTTAATCTTCGTCTGGCAGGTTAATGAACGTCATTTACAGACTCGTCCCGCTTGTTTGCTTTTGGCATGCGGGATTAAAAGTTCAAAAGCTGCCTTTTGGCATATCCTGCCTATCGGAGATGCAAAAAGAAAGATTCGTAGATAGAATAAACATGTAGATACTCTTATAGATTGCTTGAGGACGCGGGTTCGATTCCCGCCACCTCCACCATATTGGGAACGGGGCGTTGTTTAAAAATAACGCCTTGCGTCTATTAAATTGTTATCTAAAAATAAATAAGAAAATATTAAAAAACAAAAATAAATTTAACCACAGAGCGCACAGAGAATCACAGAGAAAAATGAAAAATTTAATTATCCGGTATTAACCCGCAAAAATCTCCGTGAACTCTGTGCCCTCTGTGGTGAAAAATAGTAGTTAAAAATAAAAATCAGATAACATCAAGTCGCTTCAGCTAACTGGTGAGCACGCTCAATGAAGCTCCCCCCAGTAGCTGAGCTCCGGTGTTGTGAGAAAATAAAATGCCTTTTACTCCCTTTCATTTTGGTGCACATGCTTGCGTAGCGCTACCTTTAAACAAAAAAACGGGAAATATTCTGGTTTTTCTCCTCACCAATGTAATCATTGATATTGA
This sequence comes from Candidatus Omnitrophota bacterium, assembly GCA_016213925.1. GTDB lineage: Bacteria > Omnitrophota > Gorgyraeia > B26-G9 > B26-G9 > JACQZH01. The sequence continues at coordinate 17,697 of JACQZH010000003.1, forward strand.
ACCGTTATTAGTTATAATTTTCAATTTTTCATATCCGCTACACGGCTATGCACATACATTTATAGGAGCAAGTATCCTTGGGGGTATTTGGGGTATTATTGCATATCAATTTAAAACAATATTTGAAAAAATACTAAAAATCCTAAAACTTCCTCCCATATTTTCAATGAAACAATATATCATTTCGGGAATCTTAGGCGCATTGCTTCATGTGCTTTTTGATACACCCTTATATACAGACATAAAACCATTTTTCCCATTAGCTATTAATCCCTTTTATGGTTTAATATCACATCCATCAATGTATAAAATCTGTTCTTTATTGTTTATTCCTGCCATGATATTATATTTTTGGGTTGTAAATAGGTATAGAAAAATAAAAACTCATAATCGCTCCAGCTAACTGGTGGGCACGCTCAATGATCCGCCATAAAGCACGGAGGTCCAGGAAGTCCACCCCAGTAGCTGCTCTCCGGCGCTAGAAAGAAATTATAAAATATAATTTTTATGGTATAATAATAAATATGGATAAAAAAATATTTAAAATCACATCTCTTCGGGATAGTGACGATTATTCCTTTTGGAAAGATAAACCATATCTTGAAAGAATGGAAAGCTTAGAAAAATTGAGGAGAATCATATTTAACTATGATCCAACTACCCAAAGACTTCAAAGAATTCTTAAAATTACTAAACTCAAAAAGGATTAAATATCTTGTTGTTGGCGGCTACGCTGTGGCGCTTCATGGATATCCAAGAGCCACTGGGGATATAGATATCTGGATAGCTATATCACTGGATAATGCACGTAAAACCACAAAAGTTTTACAAGAATTCGGATTTAATGTTCCTAAATTAAAAGTGGGGCTCTTTCTGGAAAAAGAAAATGTTTTTGAAAAAAGAAAAAAATATTCGGATGGGAATCCCTCCTCTAAGAATTGAAATTCTAACATCTATAGACGGGGTAACATTCTCCGCGTGCTACAAAAATAAAATAACTGTAATGATTGAAGGCATAAAAGTAAACTTCATTTCTTTAAAAGACTTGAAAATAAATAAGAAAGCAAGTGGAAGATATAGAGATTTGGATGACCTCGAACATCTCAAAAAAATAATAAAATAAATTTCTATCAAATTAATCCAGCTGACTCTTCCCGCGCTTCGCTTAATCAGGGTAGCTAATTTTTGTGTTAGGCAGAAAAAATATAGGTGATTTTGATAGAGGAAAAGCCTAATATCGCCACTCGTCCGGTTTTAAACCTTTTTAATAGCTAAAATCCCGCCTGGATGATATAATATTTCACGGTAAAAACACTAAAGAGAGCAAGGATGTTCCCTGCGCAAAAAATACTTAATTTAATCTGATGATATTTAAAAGAAATAACTTTAATATTATAGTAGCTGCTTTATTATGTGTTGTTTTAGGCGGCTGCGCCACATCCGCGGGAAGAAAACCTGTTTCCGGCGCAGAAGATAAGAAAGCGGTTAAACTTGACCGAAAGTACTATATCCCTTTAAGTTCGGTATGCAATGATTATGATCTAACCTGGGAATGGGATGGATTTTCCAGGATTATTAATAAAAAAAAATATAATATCGATATAAAGATGTATCCGGGAAGCGCGGTCACTTTATATAATAATCAGGTGTATCAGCTGGATGCCGCGGTGCAGATTTATGACGGCGCAATAATGGTTCCTGCGTCTTTCACAAAAATATTTTTTAAGGAGAAAAAAACTGTTTCTTTACCCGTTGAGAAAAAAGAAGAGCTATTCAGTATAAAGAAGGTAGTTATTGATGCCGGGCATGGCGGCAAAGACCCCGGAGCTGTTGGTAAGGGCGATGTATTGGAAAAAGAGATTAACCTGGATATTGCCAAACGATTAAAAGAAGAGTTGGAGGCTGAAGGTATACAGGTTATTTTAACCCGGGATACTGATATTTTTCACCCTCTGGAGAAGAGGCCTGAAATAGCCAATAGCGCGGGAGCGGATTTTTTTATCAGTATCCATTCAAACGCGTCAAAAAGCAGTTCTGCCAGTGGGTTTGAAGCGTATTATTTATCAACCAATTATGATGATTTTTCAAAAGCTGTGCAGTTAAGGGAAAATGCTGCCATAAGTTTCGAAAAGAACACGGATTATCAATATTCAACAAATCTTAACGCGACGCTTTGGGATATGATCTTAAATGAAAATAGAATCGAATCTGTGGAAATGGCAAACGCTATCGCTAAATCTCTGCAGAGAATGTTAAAACTGCAGACAAGATATGTCAGGGGCGCGATGTTTTATGTTTTAAAAGGCGCTCGCATGCCGGCAGTATTGTTGGAAGTCGGGTATTTGTCAAATCCGACAGAAGCTTCAAGGCTCAATAACGCGTATTACCGGCAGATGCTTGCTGAGTCTATCGCGTCAGGTATAGCGCAGTATAAAAAAGAATTTGAAATGAATAACGGGTTTAGTAAATGATGAAAAAAACAAGGCCAATCGGGATTTTTGATTCAGGCGTGGGCGGATTGACTGTAGTCAAAGAGGTTATGCAGGCTTTGCCCGGAGAAGATATCGTGTATTTTGGAGATACGGCGCGTGTCCCCTATGGGCCGAAATCACAGGATACCATAATCAGGTTTTCTATAGAAAATATTCTTTTTTTGCTCCGACAGAATGTTAAATTGATTATTATTGCCTGTAATACATCTTCAAGTGTCGCGTTGAGTATTGTTGAGCGCAATTTTAAGGTCCCGATAATCGGCGTGATAAATCCGGGCGCTGCGGAGGCTGTGCGCTTGACAAAGAAAAAAAGGGTTGGAGTTATCGGTACAAGGACAACCATAAAGAGCAGAGCTTATGAAAAACAGATACAACTGCTTGCTCCGCAAGTCAGGGTATTTAGCGAGGCTTGCCCGTTATTTGTGCCGTTAGCAGAGGAAGGCTGGCTTGAAAAAGATGTGACCAGGCAGATTGCCGATGAATATTTGAAGCCGCTTAAAACCAAGCATATCGATACTATTGTTTTGGGCTGTACGCATTATCCCTTACTTAAGCCTGTTATCAGAAAAGTGATGGGTGATGAGGTTAAGCTTGTTGATTCAGCCAGGCAGGTTGCCAAAAAGGCAAAGATTATTTTAGAACAAAATGGTTTGCTGGCCGCAAAAGGGGCTAAAAGTAAAAGCCGGATATGTTTTTATGTCAGTGACGAGCCGGAAAATTTCGCAAAACAGGGGCAAAAATTCCTCGGTTTTAAGCTGGGAAATGTAAGGAAGGTTGCTAATGTATGAAATAAGTGTTGTAATGGATTTTAGCGCGGCGCATAACCTGCGCAATTATAAGGGCAAATGTGAAAAACTTCACGGGCATAATTGGCATGTTGAAGCTGCCTTTGTTTCGCAAAAACTCGGTAAAAGCGGTATGGTGGTTGATTTTAATTTAGTAAAAAAAATGCTAAAAAAAGAATTGGAATATTTTGACCATTCATATATAAACGATACTAAATTTTTCAAAAAAGTTAATCCTACTTCTGAAAACATCGCCAGGTTTTTATTTGAGAGATTATCACTGAAAACGAAAAAGAAAACGTATAAATTAATGCGTGTAAGTGTTTGGGAAACATCAGGCAGCAGGGCAACATATTATGAATGACCCTGTTTTAGACAGGGAGTAACCAGAAACCAGAGCACAGTATCCAGAAATTATGAAGTTTTACTGTAAGGGGCGGTTTGCTGATATAGTTGACGATTTTATATGATAAAGAGTAAGAAAAAAGCGGTTGTACTGCTTTCCGGAGGCCTTGATTCAGCGGTAGCACTTTATGCGGCTAAAGCAATGGGATATAAGGTGCATTGTTTGAGTTTTGAGTACGGGCAGCGCCATGAAAAAGAACTGCGCTCGGCAAAAAAGATAGCGCGATGCTCTTCGAGCCCTTGGATGCTGGCGCGGTTTAGTTTGCCATGGAAAGGTTCATCGTTGATTGATAAGAATATGCAGGTACCGGCAAAGGGTGATTTTTTAAAAAGTATTCCGACAACATATGTGCCGGGGCGCAATATAATTTTTTTGAGCTTTGCCGCGTCATTCGCGGAACGAATTAACGCTGAAGCGGTTTTTATCGGCGCGAATGAAATAGATTTTTCCGGATATCCTGATTGCCGGCAAGGTTTTTTGAAAACATTTCAGACGGCGCTTAATCAGGGGACAAAACAGGGCGTTGAGGGTAAGAAAATAAAAATCTGTTATCCTCTTGTAAAAAAAAATAAAGCGCAAATTATAAAAATGGCAAAGCGTTTAAAAGTTCCGCTGGAGTTAACCTGGTCGTGTTATCATGGCAAGGCAAAACCATGCGGAATTTGCGATAGCTGCCGGCTACGTGAACTTGGGTTTAAAGCCGCAAAGATGAAAGACCCTGCTTTATGAAAAAGGCAAGGATTTCGGAGATTTTTTTTAGCTTGCAGGGTGAAGGGCCTTATGTCGGGACCTCGCATGTTTTCGTGAGGTTTTTCGGCTGCAACATCGAATGCCGGTATTGCGATACTAAGCTGCTAAAATACAGGGAATATACGGCGGATGCGCTGGTATCTAGCGTGCGGCGTTTAGCCGTAAAATACCGGGCTGATTTTATAAGTTTAACCGGCGGAGAGCCATTGCTCGCGGCGGATTTTATAAAAGAGTTTCTTGAAAAAATTACCCTGAAAAAACAAAAAATTTTTCTTGAGACCAATGGAATATTGTCCGCTGATTTTTTAAAGATCAAAAAACATGTTGATATAGTTGCCATGGATATTAAACTGCCAAGTTCAACCGGCATAAAAGGCTTCTGGAATGAACATGAAGAATTTCTTAATCGAAGCCTGGGCAAAGAGGTGTTTATAAAGGCAGTAATTACTTCGCAAACAAAACTGGCCGATGTGATAAAAGCAGCTAAAATAATAGATGGTGTTAATAGAAGTATTCCTTTGATTCTGCAGTCGGATTACCGTGCGGTTTCAGGAGTGTTTATAAAAAGAATTATCGGTTTTCAGGTTGCGGCAAAGAAATATCTTTCTGATGTAAGAATTATACCGCAAATGCATAGGATGTTGGGTATTAAGTAACCAGTAACCAGTAACCAGTAACCAGAAAATGATAACTGAAAAAAATAATTAAGGTCAGAAATAAATACACGATATATATAGAGGTATTGAAAGGCAGATAGCTATGAAAAAAAACGAAAAGTTAAAGCAAGAAAAGAGCGGTTATGAAAACCTGCAGAGCGGGATTAGAAATTTAAAAATGCCTGAAATAGAGGTATGGGAAAATATGTACAGTGATAAGGATTATTGGATTGATATGGATGTCCCTGAATTCACTTGTATTTGCCCAAAAACCGGTTTGCCTGATTTTGCCGTATTTAATATTAAATATCAACCGCAAAAATATTGCGTTGAATTGAAATCGCTTAAATATTATATCAACGCGTACAGGGAAGTCGGAATATTTCATGAGCACGCGACAAATAAAATTCTAGCGGACTTTTGCCGGGCTGTAAAACCTAAGGAGGCGCTGATTACCGGGATTTTTAATTTGCGCGGGGGGATAAAAACAACAGTTTCCGCGCGTTATAAGAGGGATAAATGAGAATAGTAGAAGCCGGGATTATTAAAGATAAAGTTAAGTCTTTAGCTATTAACGCAAATGTTAAGATACGCAGTGATGTTTTGCGGGCTTTGAAAAATGCTTATGAGGGAGAAAAAAACCGCCTTAGCCGGAGCGCTTTTAAAGCGATCATTGATAACGCGGAGATTGCGTTCAAAAATAAACTGGCAATTTGCCAGGATACCGGTTTGCCGGTTGTTTTTGTTGAAATCGGAAGCAGTGTTTTTATTAACGGGAATATAACGAAAATAATTACTGATGCTGTTGCTCAAGGGTACCGGGAAGGGTTTTTTCGCGCTTCGATTCAGAAAGATCCGCTTAACCGCAACCAAAAATTATCTTACGGCCCGGCAATAATGCATACGGACATCGTAACCGGCGGGAAAATAAAAATTACTTTATTGCCAAAGGGTTTCGGCAGTGAGAATAAATCAAAACTGAAAATGTTTAATCCGACGTCACCGCTGGCTGATATCGAGGAATTTATTGTTGAGGCAGTTAAGGCTGCCGGAGCAACGGCATGCCCACCGTATATCATAGGGGTTGGGATAGGCGCGACCGCTGATTATGCAGGATTACTCGCGAAAAAAGCGTTGCTGATTTCCATCAATAGCGTGAATAAGGATAAACAATTAGCCGTGCTTGAGCAGAGATTGTTGAAAAAGATCAATAAATTACGTATCGGAGCTTTTGGTTTCGGGGGTAAGTTTACCGCTTTAGGGATTAAGGTGATTTGCGCTCCCACGCATATAGCCGGGCTTCCGGTAGCTGTAAATATAAGCTGTCACGCGTTAAGAAGCGCGAGCGTAGTAATATAAATTAAAAATTAGAAACCAAAAGCTAAAAATTTTGCCGGAAGTTATTAGCGTAAGATTGCAGCTTTAAGCGTGGATATTTATGATAAAATTAGAAGCTCCTTTAACAAAAGAAAAAATTAAAAAATTGCATTGCGGGCAGGAAGTTGTGTATGATGGTATGCTATATACAGCCCGGGACCAGGCGCACAAGCGTATTATAAAATTACTTAAGGATAATAAAAAACTTCCTTTTGATATTGAAGGCAAGTTGATTTATTACTGCGGGCCTAATCCTGCTGCGCCGGGTAAGGTTATCGGCGCTTGCGGCCCGACGACATCGGCAAGGATGGACGCGTTTACACCTGAATTGCTGAAAAACGGGCTGTTGGGGACTATCGGAAAAGGAGAGCGTTCTCAAGAGGTAGTTCAGGCAATCAAAAGATATGCCGGGATTTATTTTTCTACTTACGCCGGCTGCGGAGCGTTACTCGCCCAACGGGTAAAAAAAAGAGAGCTTGTATGTTTTGAGGATTTGGGAACAGAGGCGGTTTTTAGCTTTGAAGTGAAAGATTTTCCGCTGATTGTGGCGATTGATTGTAAAGGAGAAAGCATTTATGAACAGAGCAGGTAAAAGAAAACCTGAAGCTATGCGTAAGGTTACGATAACAAAAAATGTTATGAAATACGCCGAGGGCTCTTGTTTGATAGAGGTGGGAAATACTAAGGTTATTTGTACTGCATCCTGCGAAGAAAAAGTCCCGGTATTTTTGCGTGACAAGGGAAGCGGCTGGATAACTGCCGAATATGGAATGCTGCCGCGTTCCTGCCGGACGCGGATTGTCAGGGAGGCAAGTATCGGCAAGCTAGGCGGCCGGACTCATGAAATACAGCGCTTGATCGGCAGGTCATTGCGCGCGGCAGTTGATTTAAATCAGCTGGGAGAAAGGACAATCTGGATAGATTGTGATGTTTTACAGGCTGACGGAGGCACTCGTACGGCAAGTATTACCGGCAGTTTCATCGCGTTAGTGGATGCTTTGCATAAGCTTCAAAACGAAGGGAAGATTGCTATTTTCCCTGTTAGAAAATTTGTTGCCGCGGTAAGCGTGGGAATTATTGAGCAAGTACCGATGCTTGATCTGGATTATGAGGAAGATTCAAATGCGCAAGTAGATATGAATGTTGTGATGACTTCTCTGGGTGAATTTATCGAACTTCAGGGCACTGCTGAAAAATATCCCTTTAACCAGAAACAGCTTCAGGTATTAACTCAATTAGCGAAAAAAGGCATAAATAAACTCATTGGTTTGCAGAAAAAGGCGTTAAAAGATTTACCTTTTGCTATATAGAAAAATTAAAAACTAAAACCTAATAATTAAAATACTAAAAAACAAGAGAGGTTTTTAATTTAAATGTTTGGCTTTTGGATTTATTTAGGGTTTAGATGTTAGAATTTAGGATTTTAAATTATTATGGAAATAGTAGTTTCAACACGGAATAAAGATAAGTTCAGGGAAATCAGCAGGATTTTAAAAGATCACCGAATTAGTCCGTTAAGCTTGGAAAATTTTCCACGCGCTCCAAAGAATATTAAGGAAGACGGAAAAACATTCAGTGAAAACGCCTGTAAAAAAGCACTGAAGGTAGCGTATTCCACGAAATATTTAACAGTGGCTGACGATTCCGGGCTGGAAGTGGAATTTTTAAACGGCGCACCGGGGATTTTTTCAGCGCGTTTTGCCGGAAAAGACGCGACGTATAACTCCAATAATGAGAAATTGCTGAAATTATTAAAGGATGTTCCTGACGCGAAACGCCGGGCGAAGTTTATCTGTTGTGTGGCAATCGCGGACAAAGACGGTATTGTCGATATTGTTGAGGGTAAGTACAGCGGCTGTATTGGGTTAAAGGCTAAAGGCACAAGAGGATTCGGTTATGACCCGATATTTTATTGTCCTCGTCTTGGAAAAACATTTGCACAGCTTAATCCGGATCTGAAAAATAAGGTCAGCCATCGCGCCAAAGCTTTTGCTAAGGCAAAAAAGGTTATTATAAATTACATCAAAGGAAAGAAAATTAAGGAATAAAAATGAAATTATATTTACGCTTGCTTAGTTTTATCCGCGTGCATATGTTTACGCTTTCATTAGCAGTTATATTTATGGTTTTGTCTGCTTTTTTTGACAGTATGTCATTGACAATGCTTGTGCCTTTGAGCGATAAGATTTTAGGCCAGAATAAAATTGTTTTTGATAAACCTCTCCCGGGAATATTGGCGAAGATGGTGGAAAAAATTAATGCCACTCCTTCACTAGAAATATTGAACGTTATTGTGGCGATTATCATGGTGATTTTTGTTTTAAAGGGTATATTTTTCTTTTTCAGGACTTATCTGATAACGAAATTAAGCCAGCTTGTGATAAGGGATATACGGGACGCAATCTATAAAAAAATTCAAAATTTTTCTCTGGATTATTTTACGCAGAGCGCGGCCGGGCATTTGGTCTCACGTATTACTTATGACGTAGATATTCTTAAAGGTACGATATCGGTAGGGATTACTGATTTGGTTTATCAATTACTGACGATGGTTTTTCTGGCAAGTATAGTTTTTTATATTAATTGGAAATGGGCGGTCATGTCTTTGACAATGGTGCCCCTGGTGGCGGTGCCGATTTTACATATTGGCAGGATGATAAAAAAGATCAGTACCCAAGCGCAGGAAAAGATGGGAGATCTTAACCGGAAATTATTCGAGACTATTTCAGGGATAAGGATCGTAAAGGCTTTTTCTATGGAAGATTCAGAGATAACTAAAGTCGGAAATCACAATTTTTTATTTTATAGGATTATGATGCGGCTGCAAAGAAGGGCATTGATTCTAGGGCCGATGACAGAATTTATCGGGGCCTGCGGAGGCGCGGTAGTGCTTTACTATGGCGGTAGGGAGGTTATTAATGGCAGGATGTCTTTTGGCATATTTGTACTCTTTTTAGGGGCGTTACTGTCTTTGATCCGTCCTTTCCGGCGTTTGAGTGAAATCCATAGTATTAATCAGCAGAGTTTAGCGGCGGCAAAGAGAATTTTTGAGGTTTTGGACGCACCGATAAAAGTTATGGAATCTAAAAACGCGAAAGTACTCGCGCCGATAAAGGAAGAGATAGACTTTGAGAGTATAAGTTTTGGTTATGATGATACAGTAATTCTTAAAGAAGTTAGCCTTAAGGTTAAAAAAGGAGAAGTTATCGGCATAGTCGGAGCCAGCGGAGTAGGTAAGACAACCCTGGTTAACTTAATCCCGCGTTTTTATGATCCGACTTCAGGTAGAGTTACCATAGATGGCATAGACATCAAGGATGTTACTTTCAGGTCGCTGCGAACGCAAATTGGAATAGTAACTCAAGATCTTATGCTTTTTCATGATTCCGTCCGTAATAATATTGCCTATAGCCGGGAGGACGCTGCTTTAGAAGATGTGGTAAATGCGGCTAAGGTAGCCGAAGCTCACGAATTTATAGAACGACTTCCGCAAGGCTATGATACGGTTATCGGAGACATGGGGGTAAAACTTTCCGGAGGGCAAAAACAGCGCTTGGCAATTGCCAGGGCAATTTTAGATAATCCGCCGATACTTATATTAGATGAAGCGACTTCGCAGCTGGATGCTGAATCGACCCGGTTAGTTCAGGAGGCGCTGGATCATCTTTTAGTAAACCGGACTGCTTTTATTATAGCTCACCGTTTAGCTACTGTAAAGAAAGTGGGCAGAATCATAGTTTTAGAAGGCGGGCAAATTGTTGAACAAGGCACGCATGATGAATTGATAAAGAAAAATGGGGCATATAAGAAACTTTTTGACCTGGAGTTTTTAGCTTAAATCTTTTTTAAAAGAATATTCAAAGTATAAATTTCCTTAAAAGTGCTGCTTAAAAAAAATTCAAAAAAAACTTGTAAAAAGGAAAAGATATGGTATATTAATGAAATCGTTTAAAAAGGATAAAATTGCATATTTCATTTAAAGTAATCTAAAAAGGAGGGAAAATTTGTTAGTTTCAATCAAACAGTTATTAGAGTCCGGAGTACATTTCGGCCATCAGACAAAGCGTTGGAATCCGAAAATGGCGCGGTATATTTTTGGAGAGCGCAATGGTATTTATATCGTAAATCTTGAGAAGACAGAAAAAGAATTACAGAAAGCCTGTGAATTCGTGAATAAATGCGCGGCGCGCGGGGAGTATATTCTTTTTGTCGGTACAAAGAAACAGGCGCAGCAGGCTATTATCGAAGAAGCAAACCGTTGCGGCATGTTTTATGTTGATCAAAGATGGCTGGGAGGTACTTTGACTAATTTTGAGACTATCCGCCGCAGCATAAAGCGGCTTGAAGAGCTTGAAAAAATGAAGGAAACCGGAGTTTTTGACAAATTAAAAAAGAAGGAAGTCGCTGTTTTGACTAAGGAAATGCTGAAATTATTAAAAAACCTAAGCGGGATTAGGAATATGGATAGGCTGCCGGGTGTTTTATTTGTTGTGGATGCTAAAAAAGAAGAAACAGCGGTGAAAGAAGCCCGCCGTTTAAAAATTCCTGTTATTGCTTTAGTGGATACTAATTCTGATCCGGATGTAATTGACTATGTTATCCCGGGAAATGACGATGCGATAAAATCGATCCGGCTTATATGCGGCGCTATCGCGGATTCTATTAATGAGGGGAAAAGCCAGTTAGAGAATATCAGAAAATCAAAAGAAGTGATAAAAGAACAGGAAAAAGTGAGTAAAAGTCAGGGGATAGCTACTCTTGATGAAGAAGCTGTTGAGGATGAAAAAGCGGTTAAGAAAGTTAAAAAACAGTTGGTAGGAGAAATTAAGAAGAAACCGATAAAAGTAAAACGAAAGGTAGAATAATGACGATTTCTACAGAACAAATAAAATTATTACGCGAAAAAACAAATGCCGGCTTTATGGACTGTAAAAAAGTTTTGATGGAAACCGGCGGTGATATAGAAAAAGCAATTAGTGAGCTTAGAAAAAAAGGGTTAGCTATTGCTGCTAAGCGTTCCGGCCGTACGGCAAAAGAGGGGCTGGTGGAATCTTATGTGCATCTTGGCGGGAAGCTCGGTGTTTTATTAGAAGTTAACTGCGAAACAGATTTTGTAGCCAGGAATGAACAGTTTAAGGAATTTGTCAAGGATTTGGCGATGCAAGTGGCGGCAACCAATCCGCAATATATTTCTCCTGAAGATGTACCGCAGGAGTTGGTTGAGAAAGAAAAAGAAATCTTTAAGTCGCAGGTACAGGATAAGCCAGCCGCGATTTTAGAAAAGATGCTTGTCGGAAAACTAAATAAATATTATCAAGAAATATGTTTACTTGAACAGCAGTTTATAAAGGACGATAAGATAAAAGTTAAAGATTATCTTAACTCGGTTATTGTCAAAATCGGCGAGAATATTGTTGTGCGCAGGTTCGTAAGGTTTCAGCTTGGAGAGGAGATTTAATCTTGAAGGCAAAGCCGGCATACCGCCGTGTAGTTTTAAAATTAAGCGGAGAAGCTTTGCAGCAGCCCCAAAAAGGCTGCGGCATTGATGCTGGCGTGCTTTTGGATATAGCCGAACAATTAAAAGAAGTAAGCTCTTTGGGATTGGAAATCGCGATTGTTGTCGGCGCGGGCAATATATTTCGGGCTAATTCAACAACAGGAAAAGCAATCGACAGAGTTACGGCGGATTATATGGGGATGCTGGCGACGGTTATTAACAGCCTGGCGTTACAGGACGCGTTAGAAAAAATTGGGGTGCATACCCGGGTGCAAACAGCTATTGGAATGCAGGAGTTAGCGGAACCTTATATACGCAGAAGGGCAGTGCGCCATCTTGAAAAGGGCAGGATTGTAATTTTTGCCGCAGGCACAGGTAATCCGTATTTTACTACCGATACTGCCGCGGCTTTACGCGCGATTGAAATAAACGCTGATGTGATTTTGAAAGCGACTAAAGTTGACGGTGTTTATTCCGACGACCCTGTGAAGAATAAAAAAGCCACAAGGTTTAGTAAACTTAACTATATTCAGGTGCTGAATAAGAATTTACAGGTTATGGACCGCACGGCAATAACGCTTTGCATGGAAAATAAATTGCCTATAGTAATTTTTGATTTGTTTAAAAAAGGCAATATCAGAAAAGTCATATTAGGAGATCCGATAGGTACTATCGTTAAGTAAGGCAAATAATTTGACAGTAATTAAGGAGGTTATCCCATGAGTCTTAAGGAAATTCTTCATCAGGCAGAAGATAAGATGAAGAAAACCATTGATGTGGTAATGCGTGATTTCAGCACGGTAAGAACCGGGCGGGCTAGTGTATCTTTGGTTGAGGGCATAAAGGTTGATTACTATGGGACACCTACTCCTTTAAAACAGCTTGCCGGGATTTCTACTCCGGAAGCGCGGTTAATAGTTATACAGCCGTGGGATCCGTCTTGTATCGGAGCAATAGAAAAAGCTATCTTAAAATCAGAATTAGGTATTACTCCAAATAATGACGGTAAGGTATTGCGGCTTAATGTTCCGCCATTGACTAAAGAGCGCCGCGGTGAACTTGTGAAGGTTGTGCACAAATTAACTGAAGAGGGCAGAATCGCGATTCGTGCTGTTCGCCGTGATTCGAATGAACAGATAAAGCAAGTGGAAAAGTCCGGTAAAATTACCGAAGATGAAAGTTTTAAGGGACAGGAAGATGCCCAAAAATTGACCGATAAATATATAAAACAGCTTGAGGACGTTTCAAAGCAAAAAGAAACAGAAATAATGGAAGTTTAAAAGGGCCGCTAGCTCATCTGGTAGAGCACCGCCCTTTTAAGGCGGTTGTGGAAGGTTCGAGACCTTCGCGGCTCACCAATTGTCCCCATCGTCTAGTCTGGTCTAGGACAACAGATTTTCGATCTGTCGACAGGGGTTCGAATCCCCTTGGGGACGCCAAATAAAAAACCACTCGAAAGAGTGGTTTTTTATTTTTCCCTGAAGCTGGGATTCGAAGCGCAGTGAACGGAGCGACCAAGTGGGAGCTCAAAATTGCCTGGACGGCAATTTTAGTGAACGAAGGGGGGCCTGCGCAATGAGCGACAGGAAGTCGCGAATGAAGTAGGCGAATCCCCTTGGGGACGCCAAAAAAAACACCACTTTTTTTTAGGGTGATTTATATTTTTATGGAGGTGCACTTAATAGGTGATTTCTGCTTTGGCAAAAACCAGACTATTTTACTTTAGATTGAAACTGAAACTGAAATTTTTATAACTTGACACAGTCGAAGGATGGAGGTAAACTTTAAATGTAATTATAAAGTCCCGAGTTTAGAAGGAATAAATCCCGGACGTTAAAACCAGCCTTAGCTGGTCCGACAAGTTTTGTGTTGGAAAGTAAAACCTTCGCCAAGAAAAGGCGAGGGTTTTTTTGTTTTAAGGAGGCTACATGGATAAGACAAAAGAGTTTAACGAGCGTGTGATTGGGTTCTTAAATAGTAAGAAAGAAGGGAAAAGTGACGTAATACTCTTCAATTTAACAAAGCTCATAGAACTAGATCCTGAAAACCCTGAGCATTATTATAATAGGGGTGTTGCCCAGGGGCATACTGGAAATTATGAGTTAGCTATAAATAATTATACAAAAGCGATAAAACTTAACCCTAATGATTTTGAAGCGTATGGAAACAGAGGGGTAGCATACGATGCTTTAGGACAGCAAGATAAAGCAATTGCTGACCTTGAGAATACTAGGATCATTCCCCGGGCAAAACTCGTTAAATGCTGGGGAATTATGCTAATAGAAGAAATTATTTTTGGGAGATAATGTTTAAAGTTTTAAGAAAAAAAGATCCTAAAGAGTATAAGCAAAGAATAAAAATATTAGAAAAAAATCACATAGGCTTATGGGATGTTATTTATTCATGCACGCGTAAAGGTAGTGCCGATACTAAAATTCAAAAGCCTAAGTTTAATAATATTACTCAACTTTTAAAAGAATATTCAGGCATTAAGGCAATTTTTCTAAACGGACGTAAGGCAGAAAAGTTTTTTGTTAGTAAGTTTCAAGAAAATAACCAAAATGTGCATATTGAACAATTACCTTCAACGGGTCCGGCAAATGCGGGACAAACTCCTGCATATAAGTATTTAAAATGGAAAAGAATAAGTGAATTTTTGACTCGTAAAACACAAGGAGGTGTGCGATGAAGAAAAATGGATTTTTCCGGGTAAAGGTTTTGTTGAGAGCTGTAGTATTTTGTTTGCTGTTTAATGTCCTGACTATTTTTGCCAAGGATGAACTAGGCCTGCCGGATGCACCTGAAATGGAATTAGATGATAAGAATAGCATGCAAACTATTGCGGTTATTGCAGAGCTTAAAGCAAGAATAGAAAAAGACCCTGCCGATACTGAAAATTATACAGTATTAGCTTGTTTCTATGATTATTTAGGTATGCATGAGGAGGCACTTAAAGTGCTTTTTCAGAAGTTAGAGCATTACTATGGGCCAGATTGGCATGTTTTGTATTATAACATTGCAAAAACGTATATAAATTTAGATCAATTGGAAGAAGGCAAAGCCTACTTAGATAAAGCAATGAAGTATCAACCGGATGATGTCTATAATAATGTTCTTTTGATGGAATACTCAATTGTGAAAAAGGACTATCAGCAAGCAGCAAAATGCATGAAATTGCTTGCGGAGATTGTTCCAGACAAAGACTGGTATTATGATACTTATTTAAAAGTTTATTCTTGGGAAGATAGGGAAGGTTATGATTTTGTTGCTTTATATAAGGAAGCATTGAAAGAAAATCCTGAGAATCATTATGCAATCCGTGCGTATGCACTTATGCTTAGAAATCAACGGGGCGATGATTTTTTAAAAGAATTTTCCTTTATTATGAAAGAACTTATGAGGGCATGCAAGTTAAAGCCGGATTATGTATTTCATTATGTAGGGATCAGTAATACTTATTTGTGGAAATGGGGAATGAAGGGTGATAAAAGGGATTTGACTCAAGCTTTAAAGTGGATGAAAAAAGCCCATAAGCTAGAACTGATCTTCCCCCGAAAAAGTGGACATAACGAAGAGAGGATGGTAATCTAACCATAATCTCGAAGGAGGTGTCCGATGGAGAAGAGGAAATTGAAGCGGTTTGATAAAGAATTCAAGATTTCGGCGGTCAAGATGATTACCG
>JACQZH010000016.1 GCA_016213925.1 Candidatus Omnitrophota bacterium
GGTGATTACGCGTTATGAACTACAGCCTGCTCCCGGAGTGAAAATAAATCAGATTACGAATCTTGGAGATGATATAGCGTTAAGCCTTAAAGCTCCTAGCGTGCATATTGTCGCGCCTATACCGGGAAAAGGAACCGTGGGTATAGATGTGCCTAATATGCAGGCGGCAATGGTTTTTTTGAAAGAATTATTAGAAATCTCTGAATTCCAAAATTCTGATTCGAAGTTAACTTTGGCTTTAGGTAAAGATATTTCCGGTGCGTCTTTGCTCGCGGAACTGGCTGATATGCCGCATCTATTGATCGCTGGAACTACGGGGTCTGGCAAAACAGTATGTGTTAATGCGTTAATAATGAGTTTACTGTTTCAGGCAAGCCCTGAAGAGTTAAAAATGATACTCATAGACCCTAAAATGGTGGAAATGTCGATGTATAACGGGTTGCCGCATTTAATATGCCCGGTTGTTAATGATGTCAAAAAAGCTGCTACAGCTCTTGATTGGGCTGTAAGTGAGATGGAGGACCGTTATAAGTTACTGGCAAAAGTCGGAGTAAGAAATATTGTCGGATATAACAGAAAAATTGAAGATGGGTTAAAAGAAATCGATGACGGAACCGGTAAAAAAATCCCGCTTGAATCCATGCCTTATATCGTGATTATTATCGATGAACTTGCTGATATGATGTTGCTTGCGGCGAAAGAAGTTGAAGGTTCTATTACCCGGCTTGCTCAGCTTTCACGCGCAGTGGGTATTCATTTGATATTGGCAACACAGAGGCCTTCTGTTGATGTTATTACCGGAGTTATTAAGGCTAATTTCCCGGCACGAATTTCTTTTAGAGTGGCTAGCAAGATCGATTCGCGCACTGTCTTGGATATGAACGGAGCGGATAAACTTATTGGAAAAGGTGATATGCTTTTTCTGAAGCCTGGAAATTTTAAATTGATTCGGGCGCAGTCGAGCCTGGTTACGGATAAGGAGATTGAAGCAGTTGTAAAATTCGCTAAAGAACAGCGTTTGGCAGTGTATTCTGACGATATCCTTAAGGAACAGGAGAAGTTCTTTGGTTCGAAAACCAGAGAAAAAAAAGATGAGTTATTTGAAGAAGCTGCTAAATTAGTTATTAATACTAAACAAGCATCTGTTTCTATGCTGCAAAGAAGGCTTCGCCTTGGGTATTCTAGAGCGGCGCGTTTAATCGATATGATGGAAGAAGAAGGTATCGTCGGCGCTTTTCGCGGGTCAAAAGCGCGTGAGATTTTAGTTGAAAGCTGGGATGAATTTTCCGCTTTATCAGATCAAAATAATGAAGATGAATAAACTTGTGGATGTTTTCTGCCTAACCCATAGGTGATAAAAACAGTTTGGTATCTCCAGCCTATAAAAATTATAAGAAAATCTATTAAAGGACTTATGAAGATAGCATTAATTAGCCTGGGATGTTCTAAAAATCTTGTTGATTCGGAGATTATGCTGGGGTTCCTTGATAAGTGCGGTTTTCAGTTGACGGAAAATCCTGCTTTGGCAGATATAGTTATTGTTAATACGTGCGCTTTTATAAAAGAGGCTAAGGAAGAGGCTATTGATACGATTTGCGGGTTTCTGGAATTAAAAAAACAGGGTAAAATAAAAAAAGTTATTGTAGCCGGCTGTTTGGCCCAGAGATATCAAAAAGAACTTCCGGATTTATTGCATGATGTCGATGGTTTTATTAATCCGGGGAGTATTGATAGAGTAGAAGCAGTTGTTAAGGCTGCTTTAAGAGAACAAAGAGTATTTGCGAAAGCAAAAGAAAAACATTATTTTTATAAAGATTATACTCCTAGAATACCGCTTACACCGAAACATTTTTCGTATGTTAAGATAGCTGATGGGTGTAATAATTGCTGCAGTTATTGTGTTATCCCGAGCATCAGGGGTGCTTATCAATCCCGGCCGATTGAATCAATAATTAAAGAGATATCCCACCTTGTGCAAAGCGGGGTTAAGGAGGTCAACCTAATCAGCCAGGACTCATCCTTTTACGGCAGGGATATTTATAAGAAAAATAGTTTAGGTATCCTTTTGAAAGAAATTACAAAAATCGAAAGCTTGCGCTGGATCAGAATATTGTATATGCATCCTAAGCATCTGGATATACGATTAATGGAAGTAATTGCCCATGAACCTAAAATATGCAAATATATTGATTTGCCTATTCAGCATATAAATGACAAAATACTTGAGCTTATGCGCAGAAAAGTTACGGAAGCAAAGATCAGGAAGCTTATTTATGCTATCAGAGAGAATATTCCGAATGTTGTACTGCGGACTTCGCTTATAGTAGGTTTCCCGCAGGAAACTGATGAAATTTTTGAGCAATTATATAATTTTATAAAAGAGATTGAATTTGACCGTTTGGGTGTGTTTAAATATTCTGCGGAAGAAAATACGCAAGCTTGGAGGATAAAAGGCCATGTCCCTGAGAATATAAAAAAGAAGCGTTTAAATAAAATAATGCTTTTGCAGCGGAAAATTACCGCTAAGAAAAATAAGCAGTTAATTGGCCGTGAGTTTGATGTTTTGATGGAGGAAGTAAAAGGTAATAATGGTATCGGCAGAACTCAATTTGATGCTCCTGAAGTAGATGGAGTGGTTTATGTTAAAGGCGGGAATATGCGGGCAGGTGACATGGCGCGTGTCCTGATTGAAGAGAGTGTTTTTTATGATTTAATTGGAGAAAAGATATGAATTTGCCAAATAGATTGACAATACTTCGTATAGTGTTAAGTTTTGTATTTATGTTTTTACTTTTTTTTGAAGGAATACTTGCAAAGGTACTAGCATTATTTGTATTTGCGATTGCTTCGTTGACGGATTTCTATGATGGGTATATTGCCAGGAAGTACAATTTGATTACTGATTTAGGGAAGTTTTTGGATCCGATTGCTGATAAGATACTGGTTCTAGCGGCTTTCCTTGCGTTTGTACAGATGAGGATTGTGCCGGCCTGGATGGTAGTTGTGATTATTTTGCGTGAATTATTGATTACCGGGATAAGAATCCATTCAATGACAAAAGGAAAAGTACTGGCTGCGGCTCGCGGCGGAAAACATAAAACTATTTCACAAATGGTAGCTATCTGCGTGATTTTGACAGTGGTTATTCTTAAGGAACTGGGATTATCTGTTTTTGGTTTCTGGAACGAAAATTATGATTTTTGGTCGGGTGTTGGGATATCCGTATTAATGCTGGTAACAGTCGTGTTTACAGTAGTGTCGGGTGTATCATATCTGATAATGAATAAAAATGAACTTTGTAATTAAAAAAATGATTAAATTTCTCGCAACATTTTTTTTTATTGGGTTCTTGCCTATAATGCCGGGAACTTACGCGAGTATTGCTGCGGCAGCAGTATATTTTTTACTTCATGATTCAGCGGTTTTGTTTAGGCTGTTAACTGTTATGGTTGGATTTGCCGGTTTTTTTGTTTGCGGAAAAGCCGAAGAGATTTTTCATGAGAAAGATTCCAGCCGGATAGTTATTGATGAGGTTTTTTTCTTTTTTCTGTATTATTGGTTATTTGAATTTTCATGGATTTATTTAATAGCGGTGGTTATTTTATTCAGGTTTTTCGATATTATAAAACCATATCCGATAAAGGCTGTCCAGAAACTGCATGGTAGTCTTGGGATAATGCTTGATGATGTGATTGCCTGCATTTATGCGGCGGGCTGCTTTTATTTGATTGCACAGTTACGTTTATTTGAATAATGATTGGGCGGCTAGTATAATGGTTTACTGTTTTTGCAGATGAGATTCAAATAATTTAGAATATTGGGCGCCATCTTTTGAAAGGGTGCTTTCAAAAAGTACGATTTTATTTATCTGGAAAGGGACAGGCTTAGGCGGTATTGATTGCAAGATATTGCTCAAGTTATTTTTGGTTTCAATTTTTTTTATCCGGCACAAGGTTAGATGAGGGTGAAAATATTTTTCTCCAGCCGCAAAATTTATCTGTTCAAGTTTTTCTTCTAAATGAGCACTGATCTGGTTTAATTGATTGTATCCAAAGTTGATTCCAACCCAAAGCACAAGCGGGTTGGCTAACGAGGGAAAAGTGCCTAAAACCCCTAGGTCAGCATTAAAACTTTGGGTTTTTTTTGTAATTTCAGAAATGATTGTTGTAATTGTATTAATCTGTTCCTCGTTTATATGTCCGATAAAACGCAGAGTAAGGTGGATGTTTTCCGGCTTAACCCAGGAAAATGTCCCGGAAAGCTCTTTTTTTAGAGCGATTTGAATTCTTGTTAATTCTTCGCGGGTTTCGTTATTAATTTCAACTGCGATAAATGTTCTTTTTTCGTTTCTCATAACAATCATATTATAAAATAAATATTTTAAAAAATCAATAGTCATTAATTTTCTGCTTGTCAAAAATAGCAAGAAGAGGTAATATAAAAAAGGAGGAATTAAATGAAAAATGTTTCAGCTTGAAATAGATAGTGATAAAAATATCTTAAAAGTACATTTAATCGAACATTTTGATAATGACCAGGGGCAGATTTTGTTGATGCAATTAGCGGAAAGGATATTTGATTTAACTCCGGGGTTTAAAATATTAACTGATTTAACTCAACTTGAAAAAATGGATTTTGATGCGCATAAGAGTATTGATAAAGTTATGGAAATGTGCAACCGTTTCGGGGTGTCTAAGGTTATTAGAGTGGTAGCCAATGAAAGTAGCGATATCGGTTTTAATATCATGTCTTTATTTCACTATTCTCACTCCGTTTTGATTCATACCTGTAAATCTTTGGAAGAAGCAGAAAGAATATTAAAAGGTAACTCGTAGAGAGAAAATAAGTTGAAAAAAGTCTTGAATTTAAAATAGATGCTAAATAAAAGCTATTATTTCGGCAAAAGAAGGGATAAAATGGCTAATTTAGAAATGCAGGGGCCTTATGTTTTGATTCCGGATAAGATTGATGAGATAGTAACTGCGAAGACTCCGGGTAATTATGCGCTTGGATATATTGCAGATAAAAATTTTATAGTTGTTTATATCGGGCGTTCGGATAATGATTTAAATAGTGAATTAAAAAAATTGGTCTTTTGTAAATCTGATTGTTTGTTTTTTCAGTTTTTTCTTGTTAAATCAGCTGATGAAGCATTTGAAAAAGAGTGTCTGAATTATCATGATTTCGGGGGCAATACCGGCTTGAAAAATAATAAACATCCTGTGCCTTTAAAAGGCTTTGATTGGAAATGCCCAGTTTGTGAGCGAGCTGGCGGGTAAGGCTTGAGTATGGAAAATAATTGAAAAAATATCAAATGCGAGAACTACTTTTTAATAAATACATGAACGAAGCTATTTTGCAGGCTGAAGAAGGTATCCGAAAAGGGCAAACGCCTTTTGGCGCCTGCATTGTCAGGAACGGAAAAATAATCAGCAAGGCGCATAATAAGGTCTGGGGAAGTATTGATATAACTGCGCATGCTGAGATTGTGGCGATTCGCCAAGCTTGTAAGGGGCTAAAGTCTATCGACTTATCCGGCGCTGTTATTTATTCTACTTGTGAGCCTTGCCCGATGTGTTTTAGTGCCTGCCACTGGGCAAAAATATCAGTCATTATTTATGGTGCACGCATAGAAGATGCAGCAAAAAACGGATTTAACGAATTGACAGTTTCTAACAGGAAAATGAGGCAAGAGGGCAGGTCTAAGGTAAGGATCGTTCCGGATGTTATGCGTAAAGAGAATTTGAGGCTTTTTTCTCTCTGGAGGGAAAAATCTATTGCCGCAGTATATTGATTTATAAAAAAAGGAAGACAGTTATGATTAACGAAGAATTGCTTAAGATTTTAGCATGTCCTTTATGTAAAGCTGATGTTAATTTGCAAAAGGATAAGTTGGTTTGTATTAAATGCGGCCGGCATTATCCCATAAAAGACGGAATTCCGGTTATGCTTGTTGAAGAAGCAGAATTACCGTAACCTATTGCGTAATTAGCTTGATCGGTTTAATTTTCCGTATAATCATTGAAATTTTTTTAATAGTAATATATACTATATTTAGAACGTTTGAAATATATTAAATATTGAGAAAGGATTAACATGACTAATTGCCAGGAAGATTTTATTGATACGCTTGTGGATGATTTAAGTAATATTGTCGCTTCTTTAGGCATTAATCGTGTTGCTGGGCAGCTTTATATACTGCTTTTTTTTAGCCAAGAACCGTTATCTTTAGATGAAATGACGAAGCGTTTAAAAATAAGTAAAGGGCATGTAAGTACCAATATACGCGCTTTAGAACGATGGAATGCTGTGCGCAAAATATGGGTAAAAGGTTCGCGCAAGGATTATTATGAAGCAAACTGTGATACGCTTAAAATTATTTTAATCCAGCTTAAGCTTGGGCTTAACCAGAGATTCGATGAATTGGATAAGATTATTAATAATGGGAAAAATAAAATTGAAAGCATTAAAAAAAACAATACTCAAGAGAGTATTGAAGTGACATTGGATTTTGAAAAAAAAATTAAGCAGGTTGAAAAAATGGAAAAAGAACTGCGTAGGCTTCTTGATGCACTGAAATTTTTCCCTTTTTAAAAAAGGATATATGCAAGATAAAAAAACAATAATAACTACTTATCAACCGGATAATTCTCTTAAAACAGGATACCTTTCAATTTTCGATCAAATATTTAAAGAAATAATAAAAAACCGGTGGCTTACATGGCAGTTGTTTAAGAGAGATTTTTTGACGATGTATAAGCAGTCTTTTATTGGGATCTTGTGGACGCTGATTTTACCGGCTGTCAGTATTGTAACTTTCTTAATTTTAAACAAATCAGGGATTTTTAATATCGGTCAGATGCAAATGCCTTATCCGATTTATGCTATTTGCGGTATCGCTTATTGGCAGATATTTGCCTGCGGGCTTATTAACGGGGTAAATTCTTTAGTTAAAGCCGGGCCGATGATTGTAAAGATAAATTTTTCCAAGAAATCACTGGTAATTGCCGCTACTGCGCAGTCCCTTGTTTCTTTTGTTATCCAGATAATAATACTTATATTTTTACTTATGTTTTATGGGATAAGACCACCTTTAACCATTGTTTTATTTCCACTACTTGCATTGCCGGTATTTCTTTTCACTTTGGGGTTTAGTTTTGTAATGTCTTTGCTTAATGGGATTATGCGTGATGTGGGGAATATTATTTCTATACTGATGAGTTTTTTATTCTTTCTTACGCCGGTTTTATATTTAAAGCCGCAATGGGGGATTTTGGCTGATCTAAGCCGTATTAACCCTTTATATCATCTGGTTGCCGGAGCTCGTGAACTGATTATTACAGGCGCTATAGAGTCGCCGATGGGAATTATTGTTTCAACAGTTATTGCATTGGGGGTATTCATAATTTCTATAGTTATATTTCATATGACCGAAACCAGAGTGGCGGAGAGAATTTAATAATGAATCATGATGTAGCAGTAAAAGTAGACGCAGTTTCTAAAAAATATTGCAAATCATTAAAGGATTCTATGCGTTATGGGATTTGCGATATTTTTAAGAATACCGTTGGATTAGCTTCTGGCTCATGGGAATTGAGAAAAAATGAGTTTTGGGCTTTAAATGGAATATCTTTTGAAGTTAAAAAAGGGGAAACTTTTGGAGTAATCGGTTCGAATGGTTCTGGTAAGACAACACTCTTGAAACTGCTTAATGGGATTTTCTGGCCGGATACGGGAAAAATTTCAATACGCGGCCGCGTCGGAGCCTTAATCGAAGTTGGGGCGGGGTTTCATCCGCTGCTAACCGGCAGGGAAAATATTTACGTAAATAGTGCGATTTTTGGTATGAGTAAAAAGGACGTGGATAAGGCTTTTGATTCAATAGTTGATTTTGCCGATATCGGAGATTTTTTGGATACCCCTGTAAAATATTATTCAAGTGGAATGTATGTCCGGCTTGGATTTGCTGTAGCTGTGCATTGCCAGCCGGATATTTTACTAATTGATGAAGTACTAGCGGTAGGAGATTTTTCATTTCAGAAAAAATGCCACGACAAAATCAGAGAATTTAAAACGATGGGCAAAACTATTTTATTTGTATCTCACAATTTAGGTGCTGTGAAAAGTCTGTGTAATCAAACAATATGCTTGGAAAATGGGGTATCTGTTTTACAAGGTAAATCTGAAGAAATTGTGGATTACTACCTTGTAGGTTCTGCTTTGCTTAAACAAAATAATGCATTAGAAAATGAATGCCATATGCCAGGTTTAAGAGGAAGTCAAAGATGGGGTTCTGGTGAGATGGAGATATCAGAGGTTAAAATTTATGATTATCAAGGCAGGGAAAGCTTTGTTTTCAAAACGGGAGATAAGATTATTATAAGTTTAAATTATAAAACACATAAGCTGATTAAAAGCTTGGTATTTGGAATCGGGGTATATAACAGCGAAGGAGTTTATTGCTTTGGCATAAACTCAAAATCGCATGATAAGGTATTAAGGGATGTTGAGGGCAGAGGACAGGCAAGATATATCATTGAGTCTCTTCCTCTCTTACACGGTGAATATTTTATAAGTGTTTCTTGCCATGATGATATTGATACCGGACCTTTTGATCATCATGATAAAAAATATATGTTTAAAGTGGTTTCCTTAGAGACAGAACCCTTTGGAGTGTTTTGCATAAATGGAAAATGGGAAATTGCCTAAAATAAATAAAAATACAGCTGGTTTTCTGTTAAGTTGGTATTTTGCGATAGTTAGAACATGCAAGATGCTTCGAAATAAAATTTATTTTCCGATAAAAATAATACTGCATATTATAAATCCTCGCCTTAAATATATTAATTATGTTTGCACCTATCGTTGTAACGGACAGTGTTTATCCTGTAATATTTGGCAGAAGAAAGAAGATAGAGAACTTTCTGCTGAGGAATTGGATGCTGCTTTGAATTTAAATTTTGAAGAAATGAGTATAAGCGGAGGGGAACCGTTTTTACGTCAGGATATTACGGAAGTTATAAAAATTTGCCTTAAAAAGACAAAACGAGTGGTTTCAGTATCTACAAACGGTAATTTTCCGATAAGAGTGGCGGATTCAATAAGGGAAGTTGGATATGAAAAGAAAATACATATCGGAGTAAGTCTTGACGGACAGAAACAAATACATGAGTTAATTAAAAAAGGGACATTATATGAGAAGGCAATAGAAACAATTTTAATGTGTAGAAAAATGAATATGCCAACCTGTATTAGTTTTACCGTAACGCCATTAAATTACAATGAAATTTTAAAGGTTTATAATTTAAGCAAAAAATATGGATGTAATTTTACCGCACGAATATATGTGAGCGATTCGCTTTATTACGGAAATATTCATATTGGGGGAATCATCCCTGATCTAAAAAAAGAATTGGATGAAATTTCTGGTGATAAGGTTGATGAGGTTGAAAAATTTTTCATTGCAAATCTTTCGGCTCCTTGTAAAATCAGATGTTTAGCTGGATTTATTACCGCTTTCATTATGCCCGATGGCAGAGTATATGCTTGTCCTCATGGGTTTTATATGGGGGATCTAAAGAAGCAAAAAATTAAAAACATTTGGTTTAGTTGGAGAGCTTTTATTGCCAGGATTAAAATTTTAAGATGCGGTAAGAAATGCTGGAATGAATGTGTAACAATGCCTAGCTTGAGAGAATTTTGGTTTTTTTTTTGAAAAGGTAAATTAATCCAATGAATATTTTATTGATCGACCCGGGTGGATGGCAAAAAGGAAGCATTAATCTAGGACTTGCGTATTTAGCGGCAGGATTATTGAAAAATAAACATAATGTAAAAATACTAGATATGAATAGCTACTGCTATGACCTAAAAAGAAGCATAGAGATTTTTACTCCTCAAATTATAGGCTATTCGGTTAAAACCGCTAATGTTAAATTGGTTAGAGATATATCTAATTATGTTGAGAAAGAATTTTCTGGGATACTACAGGTTGCCGGGGGGCCTCATGTTAGTTTATGTTTTAATGAATTTTTAATAAAAAATCCGCAGATTGATTTTTCTTTTTTAAATGA
>JACQZH010000037.1 GCA_016213925.1 Candidatus Omnitrophota bacterium
GAGAAAGAGAGGGGAAAGTTAACTAAGAAGAATAGAGCAAAGAAGGAGAGAGCGTGGCAAGACCGATAAGGATTAATATCAAAGGTGGATATTACCATGTAATCAACCGCGGCCGCAATAAGATAAAGATTTTTCAAGAGGGTGATGATTACGAGAATTTTTTAGAATTAATCGGAGAATGCTGCACTCAATATCAAGCATACGTAGCAGCATATTGTTTAATGCCAAATCATTATCATCTGCTGATATGTACACCACAAGCCAATCTGCCGCAATTCATGCGGCAACTTAACGGTGTTTATACGCAGAAAATTAATCGAAGATATCATTGTGATGGGACATTGTTTCGAGGACGATATAAGGCGATAATTGTCCAAGAAGAATTTTATTTAATGCGCGTAATCCGATATATACATCTAAATCCTAAGAAAGCGGGTATGGAAACTAATCTGGGAGAATATACATATTCAAGTCATAAGGAATATATGAATAAGAAGAAAAGCAAGGAGTGGTTAAAATCTGGGGATGTTATAAACAAGGAGTGGATGCCAGGCAGTCGTGGTAGAAAAGCTTATGAGGAGTTTATGCGGCAGGAAGATGATAAGGAGCTGGAAACATATTATAATGCTAAAAAGAGGGCATTTATTTTAGGAGAAAAAGATTTTGTGGATGAGTTTAGGCGAAGATATATTGATGAAGAAAGATATTACGATCGGGAAGTGCCTGAAGAATGGAAGATGCGGCAGAAGAAAAAGCAGGAAGAAATAGAGCAGCGGGTAGTGAGAGAATACAAAATAAAGGCTCCAGAGTTATTTTGTGCAAGCAGGGGTAAAGAAAATGAAGCGCGGAAGGTAGCGATAAGATTGTTGCGAGAACATGCTGGGATTGAGTGTAAGGAAATAGCAGGCAGATATGGCATAGGTAATCCGAGGGGCATAAGCGAATATTGCCGTAGGGTGAAGATGATGTGTGAAAGGGATAAAGTATTTGATAGGCGATATGAAAGGCTGAGATCAAGTTTGCAAGTTGAGACTTGACCCCGTAATTTAACAAAAGTTAACCTTTAAATTAGTCCTGTGAGGCTAGTAAGGAGATAAAAAATGGTAAAAGTGAACCTGTTATATCCGGGCAGAAAATCTGCGGGTGGAACAGGTTTTTTTATTTTAAGATGGGAGTATTTATGTCGCTGAAAGAAAAAGCAAACTTAATGGACGCAGTAATGATTAAACGCACACTTACCAGGATCAGTCATGAGATCCTTGAGCGTAACAAAGGGACTAAAGGGCTGGCAATAATCGGGATCCGATGCCGCGGCGCTTTTTTAGCGCAGCGTATTGCGCAGATGATAAAGGATATTGACGGAGGCAAGGTTCCGGTAGGAATCCTTGATATTACTTTGTACCGTGATGACCTGACAATGATCGCTGCCTGCCCGGTTGTGCATAGCACGAAAATAGATTTTGATGTTGATGACAAAAATATAGTTCTGGTGGATGATGTGCTTTTTACGGGGCGTACGATTCGCTGCGCGCTGGATGAGATTATTGACTTGGGCCGTCCGAGGACTATCCAGCTGGCGGTTTTGATTGACCGCGGGCATCGGGAATTACCGATACGCGCTGATTATGTGGGTAAGAACGTTCCAACTACCCGCAAGGAGAGCGTTGAAGTGAGGCTTGAAGAAGAAGATGATAAAGATGAGGTAGTTTTGCTAACCCAGGATGATTGATAATGGAAGAATGGACAAGAAAAGACCTATTAGGGCTTCAGGAGTTAGATAGTAAAGAAATCGAATTAATTTTACAGACAGCGGCTTCGTTTAAGGAAATTTCCACAAGAGCGGTTAAAAAAGTACCGACTTTACGAGGCAAAACAATAGTACTGTTCTTTTTTGAGCCTTCCACACGCACGCGTTCAAGTTTCGAGCTGGCGGCAAAAAGATTAAGCGCGGATACCTTAAGCATAGCAACTTCAAGCAGTGCGATTCAAAAAGGGGAAACATTAAAGGATACTTTTAAAAATATCGAGGCTATGCAGGTTGATTGCATAATTATCCGGCATTCCTCAAGCGGCGTTGCGCATGTATTAGCTAAATGCATGGGGCCTTCGATAATAAATGCCGGCGACGGCTGTCACGAACATCCCACTCAGGCACTGCTGGATATTTTCACGATAAAGGAAAAAAAAGGGCATATCAAAGGGCTTAATGTCAGCATTATCGGTGATATCTCGCATTCGCGTGTTGCCAGGAGCAATATCTGGGGGTTGACAAAATTAGGCGCAAATGTTACGGTTTGCGGGCCTAAAACGCTTTTGCCGAAAGATATTGAGAAAATGCCGGTTAAAGTGACTACTGATTTAGCTGAAGGCATGAAGGGCGCGGATGTTATCAATGTCCTGCGGATTCAGAAGGAAAGGCAAAAAGCCGGATTATTTCCTTCGCTTCGTGAGTATGCGATGCGTTTCGGGGTTACTACTGAAAAATTAAAAAATTACGCAAAAGAAGACGTTATGATTATGCATCCTGGCCCGATGAACCGTGGTATAGAGATTACTCCGGATGTTGCCGATGGAAAGTATTCGGTAATTTTGGAGCAGGTTACAAACGGCATAGCAGTTAGGATGGCTGTGCTTTACCTGGTTTTACAGGCTGGCGATGATGAACAACAGGAGCAGCAATAATATGGCGCTATTAATAAAAAACGGAAGGGTTATCGATCCCAAAAGCAAACGTGATGAAGAAGCGGATATTTTAATTGAAAATGGTAAGATTGTTAGGATTGCCGCGAATATTACAAATAATGCCGCGGAAATTTTAGACGCGAAAAATAAAATCGTAGTTCCCGGGTTAGTTGATATCCATGCGCATTTTCGTGAGCCGGGCTATGAATATAAAGAAACGATTTTAAGCGCAAGCCATGCAGCCGCGGCTGGAGGTTATACTAGTGTTTGCTGTATGCCAAATACTAATCCGGTTATAGATAATCAGGGTGTAGTAGAATTTATTCTTTCTGAAAATAAAAAAGCTGGCCTGATCAATTTATTTCCGATAGGTTCGATAACAAAATCTTTAGAAGGTAAAGAACTCTCTGAACTTGGCGACCTTAAGGATTCAGGGTGTGTAGCTTTTTCAGATGACGGCCATTCGGTTATGAACGCGGAAATTATGCGCAGGGCATTGGAGTATTCCCTGATGGTCGGATTGCCGATAATTTCACATTGTGAAGAAATGTCTTTAGCTGCAGGCGGGGTGATGAATGAAGGTTACATATCAGCGGTGCTTGGGTTAAAAGGTATTCCAAGTGTAGCTGAGACAGTTATGGTGGCAAGAGATATACAGCTCGCGCGTTATACAGGAGCGCGTCTGCATATAGCGCATGTAAGTTGCCGAGAGTCAGTTGAATTGATTAGGACAGCTAAAGCAAATAAAGTGGCTGTTACCTGCGAGTGCTGCCCGCATCATTTTACCTTAAGCGATGAGGCGGTACTTGATTATGATACGAACACAAAAGTCAATCCTCCTTTGCGTACTAAGGATGATATTAATGCCTTACTTGAAGGGGTAAAAGATGGGACTATTGATTGTATCGCTACAGACCATGCTCCTCATGCAGAAGCTGAAAAAGATGTAGTATTTGACCAGGCTCCTTTTGGCATAATAGGGCTGGAAACCGCTTTAGCTCTTGGCATTACCGAGCTGGTGGAGAAAAATATCTTAACGATAAACGAACTTATTGAAAAAATGTCATATTCTCCGGCAAGAGTCCTGGGTTTGGATAATGGATACCTTGAGCAAAACGCTTCAGCAGATATAACGATTATTGATACGAAGAGGAAATGGATAGTTAAGAAGGATAACTTTTTATCGAAATCTCGAAACAGCCCATTTATCGGGATGCAGTTAACCGGTTGTGCTGTTGCGACAATCGTAAAAGGCCGGATTATTTTTAAACCGCAGTAAAAAATTGTCACTTTAAACGGTGTGAATGAAACGATAATATGGAATTTATAGCGGATTTACATGTTCATTCAAAATACAGCCGCGCTACTTCTAAATCAATGGATGTTGAAAATCTTGCTTTCTGGGCAAAACGAAAAGGAATATCCGTTCTTGGTACTGGTGATTTTACGCATCCTCTATGGATTAAGGAACTCAAATCAAAGCTTGAAGAAGAAGGTAACGGGCTTTTAAATTACAGCGGCATGCATTTTATCTTAACTGCTGAGGTCAGCGGTATCTATTCGAAAAATGGCAGGGTATACCGTATTCATAATCTTATTTTTGCGCCGTCGTTTAAAAGCGTTGATAAAATAAATAAAGCGCTTGCAGGTATCGGAAATATCAGCTCTGATGGAAGGCCTATACTTGGCTTGGATGCCGCGAAACTTGCCAGGATAGTTTTTGATATTGATGAAAACTGTGTAATTGTTCCCGCGCATATCTGGACTCCATGGTTTAGCCTTTTTGGTTCTAAATCAGGATTTGACGCGCTTGAGGATTGTTTTGAGGAGCAGTCGAAAAATATATTTTGCCTTGAAACCGGGCTTTCTTCAGACCCTGCGATGAATTGGCGGCTTAGCAGGCTGGATAGGTTTTCCCTGATCTCCAATTCAGATTCCCATTCTCCTCAGAAAATAGGCAGGGAAGCGAATGTTTTTGATTGTGAAATCTCCTATTTTGAGATTATGGATGTTCTAAAGAAAAAAGATAAAAAACGATTTCTCTATACGATTGAATTTTTTCCAGAGGAGGGCAAATATCATTTTGACGGCCATCGCAATTGTAAGGTCAGTTTTTTTCCAGAAGAGACTAAGGCGCATAGGGGGATATGCCCGGTATGCAATCATGCTTTAACTGTTGGAGTGATGAACAGGGTTGATGAGCTGGCTGACCGGCCTCAAGGGTTTGTTCCGGATAACGCGATCCCTTTTAAAAATTTGATTCCGTTAGATGAAATAATTGCCGAAAGCAAAGGTGTATCAAAGGCTTCGAAAGCGGTATCCAGGGAATATCTTAAAATAATTTCTGAATTCCAAACAGAGTTTGATGTGTTGATCAAGGCGGATGAAAATTATTTGCGCAGTAACCTTCCGGCTGAAATAGCGCAGGCGGTTATAATGGTAAGGCAGGGAAAAGTAAAGATTGACCCGGGATTTGACGGGCAATATGGGACTATAAAAATTTTTTCTCAAAAAGAAAAAAAAGACAAAAAAAACAAGTAAGTTTTTTTTATGGGAGGGTGGGATGAAAAAAATAGCGATAATTTATTATTCCTTTTCCGGGAATACTAAAAGCGTGGCGGAGATTTTAAAGGAAATCTTTGAAACCCGGGAATATGAGGTAACTATGATCAGCCTTGAACCGGTAGATGAGGCAACGTCTTTTTTAAAGCAGGCGTTGCGCGCTTTTTTTAAAAAGAAGGCTGCTATCAGGGAAGATATCGTTTATAATCTCTCTGGTTTTGATATGATTGCGCTGGGAACTCCGGTGTGGGCTTTTGCTATGGCACCGGCAATGCGCACTTATTTGAGTAGTTGTCGTGATATTGTGGGTAAGAACATCTTGTTATTTGCTACATATGGCAGCGGAGCAGGCAAGGATAAATGCGTCAATGAAATGGCGGATATAGTAGGAAGCATGGGGGCATTAAAAATAATGCCTATATTGGTGCAGCAGAACGAAGTGAAGAATTACCGGCTTGTAATGGACAAGGTTAAAAGGGCGTTACTTAATGGATAAAATAAAATGATATGCAGACTTTTGATGTAAAAAGCACAAGACATACGGAACTTATTGATATTACCGCAAAAGTGCGCGATGAAGTGGATAAAAGCGGTGTTAAAGACGGAGTTTGCTTTGTATTTGTTCCTCATACTACTAGCGGTATTACGATAAATGAGAACGCTGATCCTGACGTGTGTAAAGATATCATCAGTGAATTGAATAAAATTATACCTTTGAATGATAATTACTCCCATACAGAGGGAAATTCCGCAGCACATATAAAAGCATCTTTGATGGGGAGTTCGGTTTCGGTTTTTATTGAACAAGGCAATCTTATGCTTGGTACATGGCAAGGGATATATTTCGCGGAATTTGACGGGCCGCGCAGCAGAAAAGTATGGGTGAAAGTAATTCAAAACCAAAAATAAAAAACTAAAAGTTAAAAATAAGAACAGAAAAATAAATAACTAAATAAACTCTAAACTCGAAAGGTTGAAATTCGAAAAAAGAATTAAATTCAAAATGTTGGTTTAATTTTTAGCTTTTAGCTTTGAATTTTTAATTTACTATTATGCCTGAATTACCGGAAGTAGAGACTATAAAGCGCGAACTAGAAAAGGTTGTGTTAGGTAAAAAAATTACCGGTGTAACCATACATAACCAAAAGGTAATCCGTGAGCCGCAGGTTGATAAGTTTAAAAAGGGAATTATTGACGCAACTATTAAAAATATCATCCGTAAGGCAAAGCTTTTAATATTGGAATTGTCAAACGGAAATTCACTGGCTATTCATTTGAAAATGACAGGGCAGTTAGTATATCCCGGTGACGGGAAATCTGCAAGGGTGAGTTTCCATTTATCTGATGGGAAAAGCCTTGATTTTAATGACCAGAGGCTCTTTGCGGAATTGCGGCTGATAGATGATTGGAGCGCGTTAAAGTTTATTCAAGGGCTAGGGCCTGAGCCGTTCGATATAACTGAAAGCCGATTCAATAAAATGCTTTCAAACAAAAAAACTAAAATTAAGCCGCTGATAATGGATCAGACCTTTATTTCAGGGATCGGTAATCTTTACGCGGCTGAAGCATTGTTCCGGGCGAAGGTTCATCCGGAACGGCCGGCGAATAGTTTAAGTGATAAAGAAAAATCATTGCTTTTTCAAGAAATAAAAGATACGCTGAAAGAAGCGATAGAAAATAAAGGTTCTTCGGTTGACCAATATGTGCAGGTATCGGGTAAACCCGGCGGCTATGTTAAGTTTCACAAAGTCTACGATCGCCAAGGCAAACCGTGTTTAGTTTGCGGTACGCCGGTTAAAAGGATTGCGTTAGGCGGCAGGGGAACTTTTTATTGTCCTAAATGCCAGCAATAGTGTGCGGTCTACGGTTAACGGACAATAAACGATAAAAAAAATTGATATGATACAACAAGTAATTGCGAAGATAGTTAAAAATAAAAAGATCTCGCCTTCGGTTAATTATCTTGAGCTTGAGATTCCGGAGATTTTCAAGACGCTTTTACCTGGCCAGTTTCTGCATATTCGTATTTTAGCTGCAGTGGATCCGCTGCTTCGGCGTCCTTTCAGCGTAAATAATGTTATTAAAAAACAGGGATCAGGATGTTACCGTGTTGCGATAGTTTATAAAATTGTCGGCAAGGGCACGCAGATACTTTCCGAAAAATGCCGTGGTGATGAGTTGGATGTTTTAGGCCCGCTAGGCAATGGTTTTGATATCAATTCCTGCCTGGTAAAGAAGCGAAGTGTTCTGTTGATAGGCGGAGGCATGGGGATTGCGCCGTTGGTGTATTTGGCAGAAAAATTAAAAAAACAAATCAAACAGGGTAAAATAAAAGCGTTTATCGGTACAAATACGAAAAAGGAAATTATCTGCGTTAATGAATTCAAAAAAGCCGGATGTAAAGTGATGATTTCTACGGACGACGGCAGCGCAGGATTTAAGGGATATGTTACAGAATTATTCGAAAAATATTTATCTGATCCCCAATCCTTAAACCATATACCATATTTATACGCTTGCGGGCCTTTCCCAATGCTGAAAAAATTAAGCGAGCTTGCTCGAAAGTTAAAAATTGAAGGGCAGGTCTCTGTTGATGAGATGATGGGCTGCGGTATCGGCGCTTGTCTTGGCTGTGTAATAAAAACGAAAAATTCTCAAAATAGCGTAATAGGTTATAAACGGATTTGTAAAGACGGCCCGGTTTTTGATATCAATGAATTAGATTGGGGGGAATGAAAATGCTGTTAAATTATTTAATTATCGGGATTACTGCCGGGATATTCGGCGGTTTTTTCGGCATCGGAGGAGCAACGGTTATTGTGCCGGCGCTTGTTTTTTGCTGCGGTTTTTCGCAGCATCAGGCTCAAGGGACTACTCTTGCGGCGATGGTCCCGCCGATAGGCCTTTTAGCTGCCTGGCATTATTATAACCGGGGTAATGTGAATATACAGGTGGCAGTATTCATTGCGATAGGTTTTTTTATCGGCGGGTATTTTGGTGCTTTATTTGCCGGCAAGGTACCGGATGTATTGTTGAAAAAAATATTCGGCATATTTCTCCTTTGTATCGCGTTGCGTCTGATTATTAAAGGATGAGATTTTTAGCGAATGATTTAACAGTTAGGTAAAGAAGATGAACTTAAGTGTGAAATTAGGAAGTTTAAATCTAAAAAATCCGGTAACAGTTGCTTCCGGAACTTTCGGATATGCTTATGAATTTGCTGGCCTGGTTCGTTTAAAGGATTTGGGAGCGATTGTTACGAAAACAATAACCCGCAATCCTAAGCCTGGCAATCCAACACCGCGTTTAGCAGAGACTCCCGCGGGAATGCTCAATGCCATAGGCTTGCAAAACGAGGGCTTGGATAATTTTCTGGAAGCCAAATTGCCAATGCTGAAGAAGATCGGCACAAAAATAATCGTAAGCATTAGCGCTAACTGCTTGGATGATTTCATCTTTTGTGTTAAAAAGCTGCAAGATAGCGGCGTGGAAGCAATAGAATTGAACCTTTCATGCCCGAACATAAAATATACGGGCTTAAATGATAAAAATAAATCTGTTATGTTTGCGCAGGATGAAAAGGCGACATTTAAAGCTGTTGAGGCTGTGAGAAATAACTTTAAAGGCACGCTTATTACTAAACTAAGCCCGAATGTTACTGATATAGGCGCGATTGGAAAATCCGCGGAGCAGGCAGGCTCGGATGCCTTAAGCCTAGTTAATACGTTTACGGCTATGGCTATCGATATAAATACGGGCAGGCCGAAATTGGCGAATATTACCGGCGGCTTAAGCGGCCCGGCAATAAGGCCGATTGCGGTCCGCATGGTTTATGAAGTATGCAGGCACGTAAAGATACCGGTGATTGGAATGGGCGGGATCATGAATTCTGATGACGCTTTGGAATTTATGATAGCCGGAGCTGTTGCGGTAAGTGTAGGTACCGCTAATTTTGTTAACCCAAAAGCTTCTATGGATATAATTAAAGGCTTAAAGGATTACTGCGTCAGAAAAAAAATTAATGATATAAATAAAATTATCGGTACGGTAAAACTATGAAAAAAAACAAGACACAACTGATAGTTTCTTTAGATACTGATTCTTTAGAAAAAGCGCAGGAATTGGTTAACTTTTTGAGCAAAGATGTTAAATTTTTCAAAATCGGCAGCCAGCTTTTTACTGCCTACGGGCCAAAAGCTGTGGAAATGGTGCATAAGGCGGGTTCCGAGGTTTTTCTTGATTTGAAATTTCATGATATTCCGAATACGGTAGCGCAGTCGGCTTTGAGCGCTATGAGACTTGGCGTGTTTATGTTTAATGTCCATTCTTGCGGCGGCAGAGAAATGCTGGAGAAAGTATCTCAAGCAGTACGGGATCAGGCGCAAAAAATAAAAGTGCGTAAACCTATCCTTCTTGGAGTGACTGTCCTGACCAGTATAGACAGGCAAGCGCTTAATGCGCTAGGAGTTATGCGCAGTGTTAAGAATCAGGTGGGGTTTCTGGCCAGGTTGAGCAAAAATTGCGGATTAGACGGAGTGGTTTGCTCGGGCAGTGAGATTGCGCTTTTGCGCGGCCTTATCAAAGAAGATTTTATTCTTGTTGTTCCAGGGATAAGAATGCCTGATTCAGAAACTGATGATCAGAAGAGAATTATAACCTCGGCTGATGCTGCCAAACTTGGCGCGGATTATATTGTTGTCGGCCGCCCGGTTATAAAGGCTAAAGATCCGTTATCTGCGGCAAAGGAGATATTAAATCAGCTGGAATAAATACATTTCAAGTTTCGTTATTTTTTTAATTTTGCTTGTGGTTGACTACAAAGGAATAATTTAGTAAAATTATACACTATCAGAAGGAGAGAAGACCTTGATAAGAAGCATGACTGGGTTCGGAAAAGGCGATATAAATTCCAGCGCCGGATTTTTAAAAATCGAAGTTAAAACGTTCAATCATAAATTTTTTGAATTAAGCTGTAAGCTTCCGGAAAATTTACAAGCATATGAAGAGCAGATTAAGAGTGTTATCCGGAAAAAAATATCGAGAGGCAAGTTTTACCTCTGGGTACAGTATGAGCCGCCGGTTAACGCGCAAACGGATGTTTACATTGATTATGAAAAGTTGGAACGCTATTATAAGCTTTTAAAAGGGGTAAAGAAAAAATTTGATTTTAAAGATGATATAACTTTATCTCAATTGATGTCTTTCCCTGAAATTATTAAAAGCAAGCCGCCCAAAGAGGATAGAGAACTGCTGCTGCGTGCGATGATAACAACTTTGCAGAAGGCCTTGGATTCGTTGGTTGAGATGCGCAAAAGGGAAGGGGCCAGTTTATATGTAGATTTAAAGGGCCGCAGTGAAAGAATTGAAAAATCGCTTTTAAAGATTAAGCGGTTTCTTCCCGCGGAAATCAACCGCTATAAAAAGAAGCTTAAGGAAAAACTTTCCGGGGGGTATTTTGATAGGAACGGACAGCGTGACGAACGCATTGAGGCGGAAGCGGCAATTTTTAGCAAAGGCTGTGATATCAGCGAGGAATTGACACGTTTGATTTCGCATATTGAAAATTTTCGCAATATGCTCAAAAGCGCAAAAGAGATCGGCAAGGTGCTTGATTTTATTGCGCAGGAAATGCACAGGGAGATAAATACCGTCGGCGCGAAATCATCGGATTTTAAGATTTCCAAAGAAGTGATCTTTATTAAAAGTGAAATTGAAAAGATTAGGGAACAAGTTCAAAACATAGAGTGAAAAATGTCCAGTAAATATCTTTTGAATATAGGGTTTAATAATTCAGTTGCGTTAAATAAAATAGTTGCTGTGGTAAGTCCGGATGCCGCTCCGGTGAAGCGTTTAAGAGAAGAAGCGCGCCGTCAAAATAAGCTTATTGACGCGACGAGTGGCCGGCGTACGCGCGCGGTAATTATTACAACCAGCGATCATGTGGTGCTTTCTAGTATCCAGCCGGAAACAGTAGCTCAAAGAATCGATGATAAGGATGAATAAAAAGGGAAGGTTATTCGTGGTTTCCGCTCCATCCGGGGCAGGCAAAACAACATTATGTGAAAAACTGGTCCGCACGGATACGGATATAATGCGTTCTGTTTCCATGACTACGCGGCTGATCCGTCCCGGTGAAAAGAACGGCAGGGATTATTTTTTTATCAGTGCCGAGGAGTTTAAAAAGAAGATAAAAAATGATGAGTTTCTTGAATACGCGAAAGTTTTCGGTAATTACTATGGTACTCCCAGGGAGTATGTCGAGGAAAGTTTAAATAAAAATAAAGATGTGCTGCTTGCTATAGATGTTCAGGGAGCAATGAAGATCAGGAAAAAAATGCGCAAAAGATGCACGTTAGTATTTATTCTTGCGCCGGATATTCAAGAACTCAAAAGAAGGCTTTTGAAACGGCAAACAGAGTCAAAAACCCAGATAATGATGCGCCTTGAGGTAGCCAGGCATGAATTATCGTACTTAAAGTATTATGATTACAAAATAATAAATGATAATATTAAAACAGCTTTTAAGAAGTTGCAGGCTATTGTCGTTGCGGCGCGTTGTGAGATAAATTAATAATAGCGGAGGTGAAAATGCTGGAAATCCCGAAAGAGGAATTAATGAAAAAAACAGGAAGTATTTTTAAGCTGGCGGTTTTGGCGGCAAAAAGAACAGCGCAGTTAAATGACGGCAGAAAGCCGAAAACAGAACCGGGTGAATTCAAGAAAAATCAGGCGATTGCTTTAAAGGAAATAGCCGAGGGGAAAATACATTTTAGTGAAAAAAATAGAGGCTAGAATGAAAAACAAGAAAGAAATAATTATCGCGGTGACCGCGGGAATCAGCGCGTATAAATCCTGCGAATTGGTGCGAAGCTTAACGAAAAAAGGATACGGAGTAACCGTATTAATGAGCCGGGACGCAACTCACTTTGTCGGAGCGTTGACATTCCGAACACTTACTAACAGGCTGGTAATTACGGATATGTTTTCTGATGAATTTGAGTGGGATCCTGCACATATAAGCCTTGCGCAGCGCGCGGATATTGTTGCCGTTGTTCCGGCAACGGCAAATATGATAGCTAAGCTTGCTAACGGCATTTGTGATGATATAATCAGCTGCGTGATTATGGCGACAAAAGCTCCGGTACTGGTATGCCCGGCTATGAACGACAATATGTATAATCATCCAGCTTTTAAGGCTAACATTGAAAAGATTAAAGAGTTTGGGTATAAAGTAGTTCCTGCTATAGAGGGAGATCTTGCCTGCGGTAAAAAAGCGGTTGGCCATTTGGCTGATTTGGGGACAATATCGAGTTTAATTGAAAAGTTGCTTAAATGAAGAATCCTTCCAGTATCAAAAAAATTCTGATCACTGCCGGCCCTACCCGCGAATTTATTGATCCAGTGCGCTTTATTTCTAACCCGTCTACCGGGGCAATAGGCTATGCTATTGCCGGTATCGCGGCAAAAAAGGGAAAAGAGGTTATCCTTCTTTCCGGGCCGACTTATTTAAAGCCGCCGCCTAATGTTAAAATATTTTATTTTGAAAGCGCCCTGGACCTGGAAAAGCTGGCGGGAAAGTATTTTAAGTGGGCGGATTGTTTTATAAGCTCTGCGGCAGTTTCTGATTTTAGGCCAAGGTTAAAAGAAAAAGAAAAGATAAAGAAAAAAAATGGCATAAATTCCTTGTTACTGGTAGAAAACCCGGATATACTTAAAAGCCTGGCAGCAAAGAAAAAAGATAAGATTTTGGTGGGATTTGCTTTAGAAACTGAGAACCTGTTGAAAAACGCCTTGTTAAAATTAAGAGAAAAAAATCTTGATCTTATTGTTGCGAATAAACTTTCTAGCGCGCACAGCCCATTTGGAACAGCAAGGGTTAATGCATATATAATTGACCGTAGAGGTTGTAAAAAATACGACGCGGTTAATAAGGTAAAACTAGCCAGAATTATTCTTGACAGGGTAGAACAGATATGTTATAGTTTTAAACACGTTTAAAAGGAGGAAGGGTTCATGCCAAAAAATAAAAAAGGCTTTACCTTAATTGAAATTTTAGTGGTTATTGCAGTTATTGTTATATTAGCGGGATTTCTCTTGCCTTCATTAGGTAAAGCGCGTGAGCAAGGACGCAGGACAAGTTGTTTAAATAATTTAAAGCAGATAGGGTTAGCAATTGCTATTTACCGTTTGGATAATAATGAAGCGTTTCCGCCTGACCTGGATGTACTTTACGATTCAGCTACTCCGGAAGATGGTTATATCGATAATCTAAAAGTTTTTGTCTGCCCAAGTTCAGGAAATGGGATGCCGTCAAGCCCTGCAGTCGGAGACTATGAGTATGACGGAACGGATTTAATTACAGGGGATAATTTAACGCCGAATGTCGCGTCTACAGCGTTACTTGCACGGGATACTAATGTTACTTTTCATAAAGGCGGAAGAAACAGTCTTTTTGCAGATGGACATGCAGAATGGATTACAGAATAGGCGGCGTATTGGAACTCATGATTTCATAAGTACTGATTTAAATTAAGCACTTAAGATAGTTTTTTTCTTAAGTGCTTAATTTTTAGCGCCGAAAAAAACGGCGGCGTAGCCAAGTGGCAAGGCAGAGGTCTGCAAAACCTTTATTCAGCGGTTCGAATCCGCTCGACGCCTCCAGTGCTAGCTCATCAGCTTATTAGCTCATGGGCTCATGAGCTAATAAGCTAGTTTTCGGGCGAGTGGTGGAATGGCATACACGATGGACTTAAAATCCATTGGCTTTGCGGCCGTAAGGGTTCGACTCCCTTCTCGCCCATATTTTTAGATTTAGGACACAAGCTTCAAGATACAGGACTAAAAGCTGAAAATATTGAGTATGTGTCTTGAAGCCGAAATAATTGCGGGCGCTTAGCTCAGCTGGTTAGAGTGTTTCCTTGACATGGAAAAGGTCACAGGTTCGACTCCTGTAGCGCCCACCATGAACCACTTGTACAGGGGTCATGGCAAGCCATGAAGTTTTCTGCGCCTCGGGCTGGGCCATGTACTTCTAAGTAGTGCATGGTTTATGGCATAACCTTATTAGTAAAGAGTAGTGAATGCCCTTCTAAAAAGGATGGGTAAAAATTGGAAATTAGCTAATAGAATTAAAATTTGTTTTGTAACATGGAATTTGTAATCTAAAATTTGGAAATTTTTTATGGATTTAGATACATTACGACATAGCTGTGCTCATATAATGGCCCAGGCAGTAAAAGAGCTTTTTCCGGAAGTTAAAGTTGCTATCGGGCCTTCCATTGAGGATGGTTTTTATTATGATTTTGATAAAAAAGAGCCGTTTACTCCCGAGGATCTTGGTAAAATTGAAGAAAAAATGAGGCAGATTATAAAAAAAAATATTGTCTTCAAAAAAGAACTCTGGGACAGGGAACAAGCGGTCAAATTTTTTGAAGAACAGGATGAGGTTTATAAAGTTGAGCTTATTGAGTCAATTATGGATAAAAAAGTTTCTATTTATAAAACCGGTGACGGTTTTATCGATCTTTGTAAAGGCCCGCACATAGAATCTACCGGTATGATTAAAGCGTTTAAATTGCTTTCAATTGCCGGTGCGTATTGGCGCGGCGATGAGCATAGGCAGATGCTTCAGCGTATTTACGGCACTTGTTTTGAGTCTATGATAGAGCTTGATAAACATCTTAAAAAACTTGAAGAAGCTTTAAAAAGAGATCACAGAAAACTCGGTACGGAGCTGGGTTTTTTCGAGATGTCTGCAGAAATGGGCGCAGGCCTTGTTTTATATCATCCTAAAGGAGCATTGCTTAGGACAATAATAGAGGACTATGAAAAGGTAGAGCATCGAAAACGCGGTTATCAGATGATAATCGGGCCTCATATAATGAAATCCGATGTCTGGGTACGTTCAGGGCATTACGACTATTATAAAGAGAACATGTACACTTTTAAGATCGAAGAGCAGGAATTTGCCATTAAGCCGATGAATTGCCCGGCCCATATAATGGTCTATAAATCAAAATTGCGCAGTTACCGGGAACTGCCTTTGCGTTTCTTTGAGCTGGGTACAGTGTACAGGCATGAAAAATCAGGAGTTTTGCATGGGTTGTTGAGGGTGCGCGGGTTTACGCAGGATGACGCGCATTTATTCTGTAGCGAAGATACTCTTAAAGACGAAATAAAAGGCATAATTGATTTTGTTACGGAAACCATGCGGGTTTTCGGCTTTAACGATATGCGGATTGAATTGAGCACCAGGCCGGAAAAAAGCATTGGCTCTGATCAGGACTGGCAAAGAGCGACAACAGCGTTAAAGGAATCTTTGGAAGAAAAGAAACTTGCTTTTGAAATTAACCAAGGTGACGGCGCTTTTTACGGGCCGAAAATAGATATAAAGCTTAAGGATGCTCTGGGAAGAGCATGGCAGTGCGCGACTATCCAATGCGATTTTGCCCTGCCCGAGCGGTTTGACCTGGCATATGCCGCGGCTGACGGCACGCATAAGAGGCCGATAATGCTGCATAGAGTTTTATTAGGCAGCATTGAGCGTTTTATCGGGGCTTTGCTTGAGCATTATGCCGGAGCTTTACCGGTATGGCTCTCACCGGTGCAGGCTCTGATAGTGAGTGTTACGGAAAAACAGCATGATTATGCTATACGCATAAAAAAGACGCTGGAATATGAAGGCATTAGAGCTGAAGCTGACTTGCGCAGCGAAAAGGTCGGATATAAGATCAGGGAAGCGGTAATGCAGAAGATCCCTTATATTGTTGTTGTCGGAGAGAAGGAAGTTGAGTCAAACACCGTATCTGTGCGCAGGGAACGCGGTGATGAAAAGGGAAACGTGGTAAACGGGATAGGCTTTACCGAATTTATAGACGAAATTAAAGAAAAGAATTTAAGCAGAAAATAATTAAAAAAAAGAAAGGGGAGGTGGTAATATTTCAAAGCTTACAAGAATTAACGAGCAGATCCGGGTCAAAGAAGTCCGTTTGATCGGTGCGGAAGGACAACAGATAGGTATAGTTTCAATCGCAGAAGCGCTAAGTATTGCCAGAAATGAACTGCTGGATCTTGTGGAAGTAGCGCCGCAATCAACACCGCCGGTATGCCGGGTAATGGATTTTACGAAATTCAAATACGACCAGGCAAAAAAAGAACGTGAAGCGAAGAAAAAACAAAAGGTTATCCACATCAAGGAAATACGCATTAAGCCGAAGATTGAAGAACATGATTATCAGGTGAAGTTAAAACAATTGGAACGGTTTCTTAAACATCATGATAAGGTTAAAGTTTCAATGTTTTTCCGCGGAAGAGAAGTTACGCACATGGAATTAGGCCGTAATATCCTGGACCGGCTGACAAAAGATATCGCGGAAATAGGAGAGCTGGAAAAACCAGCGGC
The DNA here is from genome assembly GCA_016213925.1 of Candidatus Omnitrophota bacterium. Classification (GTDB taxonomy): domain Bacteria; phylum Omnitrophota; class Gorgyraeia; order B26-G9; family B26-G9; genus JACQZH01. Next base: position 16,646 of record JACQZH010000037.1, read on the forward strand.
ACAGGAAGGCAGAAGTATTATAATGACCTTTAAACCAAAATAATGATAAGAAATAAAGAGAGAGAGAGCAGCAATGCCAAAATTGAAAACTAAAAAAGGTGTTAAAAAACGTTTTTCATACACAAAGAAGAACAAGGTAAAATGCGACCACGCTAACAAGGGCCATTTAAAGGCTTCGAAAAACAGTAAACGCAGAAGATCTTTGCGCGGCAGCGGGACTGTGCATAAAAGCCAGGAAAAGATGATAAAAACACTTATGCCCTATAGTTAATATTAAGGATTGTTGTGTTTTTAATAATGATGAGTTGAATAAGAGAGGAGCAGAATAATGCCACGTGTAAAAAGAGGGCCTGCTACCAGGCAGAGAAAGAAAAATGTATTAAAAAAAGCCAAGGGAGCATTCGGCTTGAGGAAAAATGTTTTCCGCAGAGCAAAAGAGACCATCAATAGAGGGATGGCTTTTGCCACACGCGACCGCAGAGCTAAGAAAAGAGAATTCCGCCAGCTTTGGACAGTGAGGATAAATGCCGCGGCAAGGGAGCATGAATTGTCTTACAGCCGGCTTATCGGCGGCTTGAAAAAAGCTAATGTTATTATTGATAGGAAAATACTGGCTGAACTTGCGGTAAATGATAAGGAAGCTTTTGCCGCGGTAGCTAATATGGCAAAGTCCGTTAATTAAATTAAAATCGCGGAAATTTTTTCTTATGAAGCAAAAACTTCTTCAGATTGAAAAGGAATTCGAATGCGAAATTTCAAAGGTTTCTTCCATTGAACAGCTTGAGGAAATTCGGGTAAAATACCTGGGAAGAAAAGAAGGCCTGATAACAATTGTTTTTAAAGACCTGGCGAAACTGGGCGCTGATGAAAAAGCTCAATCCGGAAAACTGATAAACGAGTTAAAGCAGAAGATTACGCAAGCTTTCGAGCACAAGGCGATACAGGTTAGCGGTAAAACATCCGCTAAAGCAGGCAAGGCCGCTATTGATGTTTCGCTTCCTGGAATAAAAAGAGAACTCGGGCACGCGCATCCTTTGACAATAGTATTTGACGAGATATGCGGCTTGTTCGTTGAAATGGGCTTTCGGGTTGTCGAAGGCCCTGAAATAGAAACAGAATATTATAATTTTGAAGCTTTAAACATACCGCTTGAACACCCGTCAAGGGAAGCGTTTGACACGTTTTACCTTGAGAATAAATTCCTGCTGCGCAGCCATACTTCGCCGGTACAGGTGCGTTTTATGGAAGAATCCAGGCCTCCGGTGCAGATTGTGGTCCCGGGCAGGGTTTACCGTCCTGATGCCACGGACGCGAGCCATTCGTATATGTTCCACCAAATTGAAGGCCTCTTAATCGATAAAGGCATAACATTCGCGCATCTAAAAGGTGTGCTTACTGTTTTCGCGAAAAAACTCTTTGGAGAAAAAACCAAGATGCGTTTTCGGCCGCATTTCTTTCCGTTCACAGAACCCAGCGCGGAAATGGATGTATCGTGCATAATCTGCTCTGGAAAAGGATGCAGTGTCTGTAAACAAAGCGGATGGCTTGAAATACTCGGTTCAGGCATGGTGCATCCGAATGTTTTAAAAGCAGGCGGAATAAACAGCAAGGTTTATTCAGGCTTTGCCTTTGGCATGGGCGTAGAACGCATTGCCATGCTTAAGTACGGAATTGACGATATCAGGCTGTTTTTTGAAAATGATACTAGGTTTGTAAGGCAGTTCAGTTAAGACTCAAGACGCAGGACGCAAGATACAAGACAAAAGCATAGTAAAACACTAAATAGTTTGTTTGTGATTTATAATTTTTAGTTTTGGATTTGTTTAGGGGTTAGGTATAGGGAAAAGCCAAAAAATGAAGATTTCGTATAAGTGGTTAAAAGAATATGTGGATATAAAAGCATCGGCTGAAGAGGTGATTGAAAAGCTTACTTTTGCCGGTTTGGAAGTCGGGGATAAGAAAAAGATAAACAATGATGTTGTTTTTGATATAGAAATAACCTCAAACCGCCCTGACTGGTTAAGCCATATAGGCATAGCAAGGGAGCTTGCGGCATTGTTCAATGCCAAAATTAAAAAAGTTAAAGCTGATACAAAAAAAGCGATAACGGAAAACTCAAAAGAATTTTCCATAAGCATAGAAGATAAGAAAGCCTGTTCGCGTTATGTTGGGCGACTGATCAAAAACGTTAAGATTGCCCCGTCTCCGAAATGGATAGAGCAGCCGCTTACCAATATCAGCTCTAGGCTGATAAATAACGGAGCTGATATCACTAATTTTTGCCTTCATGAAACCGGACAGCCTCTACATGCTTTTGATTTTGATAAGCTTGAAGGCGCGAAAATTATTGTCCGGAGGGCGAAAAAAGGAGAAACGATTACCACTATCGACGGCGTGAAAAGGGAACTTGATGAATCTATCCTGGTTATCTCTGACGCGAAAAAACCTGTAGCTGTTGCCGGTATTATGGGCGGTATTGATACGGAAGTAACCCAAGATACGAAAAACATTTTGCTTGAAAGCGCGTATTTTGACCCGGTAACAATCCGCAGGGCATCCAGGAAGCTTGGGCTTTCAACGGAATCGAATTACAGGTTTGAAAGAAAAGTTGATTTTGAAAATGTCCTTTTTTCCTCAAACCGCGCGGCATTACTTTTTAAAGAAGTTACAGGCGCGGACATATCACTGGAACCTGTGGACAAGAATTACGGAAAAAAAGAAACAAGAGCAATAAAATTTGATTGCGCTAATATCAAACGCCTTATCGGCGCTGAAATAACGCTAAAGCAAACACAAGCGATATTAACCGCTTTAGGATTTGAGGTGGAAAAAACCGCTAAAAAAGGCGTATTAAAAGTTACTGTGCCGAGCTTCAGGAACGATGTTTTAATAGAAGAGGACCTGATAGAGGAAGTAGTGAGAATCTGGGGCTATGATAAAGTAGAGCCGAGCATGCCGGTACTTACCGCTCATGTAGAGCCTGCTTATTCAAAGCAGTACTCTTACAAGCAGAAGATACGACAGATAATGATTGGGCTGGGTATGGATGAAGCTGTAACCTATTCTTTGCTTAGCCGGAAAAATCTGGTGGATTCCTATACCGTGCCTGATGACCTGGTAACACTGATTAATCCTTTAAGCCATGAACAGCAGTATATGCGCAGCTCTTTACTTGCGTCTTTTTTGAAAGTAATCAATACCAATTTCAGCCGCCGCAGTAAAGAGATGAAAATATTCGAAATCGGCAAGGTCTACGGCAAGGCAATTGACAGCTTTGACGAATACGAGGTTTTATCAATAGCTTTGTGCGGAAAAAGATTTCAAAACTGGCAGGGCCATTCCAAAGAGCTGGATTTTTTTGATATTAAAGGCATAGTTGAGGTTTTGCTGGATACCCTGGGAATAAAATATGAGTTCAAACAGCCGATACTTGAGTTTTATTCTCCTGAAGAGTCTTTGGGTATTATAGTTGAGGGCAATGTATGCGCCGGGCACTTTGGAAAACTTGATAAGAAAATGCTCAAGCATTTTGACATAACAAATGATGTGTACTTTGCCGAGCTTAATATCACAACCTTAGTTGATAACGCGAAAACCGCTTATAAATTTTCAAGCCTTGCCAAATATCCTTCCTCATCACGCGATGTGGCGATTGTGGTTAATAACAGTGTTAGCGCGAAAGACGCGCTTTCAATTATTCGCGAAGTCAGCGGCAGCCTGGCAGTAAATATCGAGCTTTTTGATGTTTACACAGGAGACCAGGTGCCGGATAACCATAAAAGCCTTGCGTTTTCAATAGAGTACCAGAGCAAAGAGGCAACACTCACCGAAGAACAAATCACAGCCACGCACACCGCGGTACAAGATGCCCTGCTTAAGAGATTGAACGCGAGTTTGAGATAGGAAAGAAGTTACATGATATAAGCTGCAAGCTTCAAGCCACAGGCTGCAGGTAGAGTAAAATAGGGGTAGGTAAAAGGAATACTGTATAGGACTGTTCTTTAAACCATTAGCCTTCATTCCGGACAAAGGAAACTAAGCAAAGGAAAACCGCCCCGGAGAAATTTCACAGCTTGTTTCCTAAAGGGAGAAGATCAGAAATTATAAAAATGACAAAAAAGCTATGATATACAGAGTATGTATATCATGATATTATATAGAAAAGCCATAATTAATCGGAGTTTTTAGTTGGAAATTTCTTTAAAATATTGAAAATATAGAGAAATTTTAAGAAAAAGCATAGTATGTATATTAATTGTTGAAATAAAAAATAGAATATTATGATAAAAAAGGGTAAAATATAAGTATCACAATACTAAATTTGCATAGCTAAGGATAAAAATGACAAAACCCAAGCGTACTAAAAAAGATACTAATAAGAAATTAATTAAATATAATCTCCCTGAAAGTTCTACAGATTTTTATTCTATTAAAGAATCGTCCGATAGTGATAACTACCAAAAAAGACCTTTTACTGTCTATTATAAAAATCCCGAACAATCTGTACGCCTTCTTCTCGGCGATTGCATAGAGATTTTAAATCAAGCAAGAGAAAACAGTGTTGATATGATATTTGCCGATCCCCCCTATTTTCTTTCAAGCGGAAGTTTTACCTGTCAAAATGGAAAAATGGTGAGCGTGAAAAAAGGCGATTGGGATTTAAGCAATGGGACAAAAAAGAATTTTGATTTTCATGTAGAATGGATAAAAGCATGCAGAAGAGTATTGAAGCCAAATGGAACAATTTGGATTAGTGGTACTTATCATTCAATTTATCAATGCGGTTTTGCCTTAGAAGTAAATAAATTTCATTTTCTGAATGATATTGCGTGGTTCAAGCCAAATGCCTCACCCAATTTAAGTTGCCGTTTTTTTACTGCCAGCCATGAAACTTTACTTTGGGCAAGGAAAGAAAAAAAAGCCAAACATACCTTTAATTATGATTCAATGAAAAATGGTAATTGGCATGGGGATCAATTAAAAAAGCCAGGGCTACAAATGAGATCTGTTTGGTCAATTAATACACCAAAACCTACTGAAAAGACATTTGGCAAACATCCTACACAAAAACCATTAGATCTGTTAAAAAGAATTGTTTTGGCAAGCACAAATAAAGGTGATTTAATTCTCGACCCTTTTGCCGGCAGTTCAACAACCGGTTTAGCGGCTTATCGTTATGGACGAAATTTTGTCGGTATTGATACTGAAAAACAATATCTGGATTTATCAGTTAAAAGGTTTGAAGAATTAGAAAAAAATATGGAAAATAAATTTTCTAATAGTATTCCAGCAGTTGTTTCAGCATGGACAGATAAGTACTTTCATCAATCTGCTTTTGATAAACCGTTAAAAATTCCAAATAATAATGTAATTAATTTTTTATCAAAATTTAGGCCATTAAAACCAGTAAAATTGTTTAGAGGAATCCATAAGCTTAATGGTGAAAATTATACAGAAATTGAAAGCTGGACATATGACAGAAAAATTGCTGAAAAATATGCCGAATCTGAAGAAAATGGAAAAGTAGAGGAAGCGACTTTTTCTTCGGATAATATTTTGCTCGATACAACATTGTTAGATTCCATGGAGAAAAAATATTTGGGTTACGACTACAAAATTGATGATAAAGAAGTTTTAATCTTTAAAAAAACAATCCTATGAAAATAATCACAAGAGCAACCGCAATAAAAAATTTAAAAAAGCATATAGGCAAAGATTTACGAAAACTTGCTTTACAATATAAAATTACAACTTACGAAACAGGCAAACAAAATAAGGGCTGGAAAGGCTTGATCCTTGAAAAATTAGCAGGTTTAGAAAATAATGTCTCAAAAGCACCAAATGGTCTTTCTTACGAATTAAAATCGGTCAGTTTTCGTTATGTAAAAAATAAGCTTGTGCCAAAGGAAACAATGGCAATTACTATGATTAATCCAAAAGAATTAGAGGAAACTGAATTTTTTGATAGTCATTGCTGGAATAAATTAAAAGCAATTATTTTCTGCGCTGTAATGTGGCACGGTAAGAATTCTGAAAACGCAGAAATATTGAAAGTTGCCAGTTTAGATTTTGCCGAGGATGATGAATTAATCAAAGAAATAAAAGCCGATTACGATTTTATCCGAGAAAAATTGATTAAACATGGTTTTGAAAGTTTGACCGGCAAAGATGGTAAATGGATTCAAGCAAGAACAAAAGGTACCGGCGGAATGAATCCAAGAACAAAAGAAAGACGACCAATAACACGTGCTTTTTATGCGAGAACATGTTTAGTTAAAAAGATTTTTGAGACTGCATCATAGATTTAGCTTTTATCATAACAGCTTAGTCGATAATAAAATTAAAATTTCAACAACTCGCTTCAGCTAACTGGTGGGCACGCTCTATGAAGTTCCCCCCAGTAGCTGAGCTCCGGCGTTATGCAGAATAAAAATATATAAGGAGGATTCAACATAATGAGAAATTTCCTTTTCATCATACTATTTATTCTCATGTTTCTTTGTGGCTTTGCTTGCGCAGAAACATATAATTATTCGGCTTTTATTTTTGACACTCAAGAGCTTTCCAAAAACATCGAAAACGGTGAAGGCAATCCAGATATTTGCAAAGATTTATTTAATGGGGAGCATATTTATAATGGATTGTATTTCCCTATCCCTAAAGACGCAACAGTGTGTGGTGCAATAACTGTCACGGATGGGGTGACTTGCAAAATAATACCTTTGTTTAATTATACAGACAAAAAAGGAATAGAAAATTTCATTTGCAATGGTCCAACGCCGGTTTTTGCTCATATGAGCAAAACTGAGAATGAATTGATGAGATCGATAATTGATATAATTAAAAAGAAATAATTGCATAACATCTATAAGGCCCCCGGATGTCAAGAGAAAATAATTCCGTTACACATAGTATCCAACTACCATGCATTAATCGCCTTTTAGTAATTAATAAAAAACGGATTCTGACTTAATCTCTCTATGAGCTGCAGAGA